>JAPLOC010000160.1 GCA_026692825.1 Planctomycetota bacterium
CCATTTTGAGACTGCGCTGCGTGCGATCTTTCGATATCCCCGGTGCGTCATCTTCAGTTACCCAAGCTGGGTCGCGCGGTTGCTGTACTACTGGAACCGAACCCGTCCCGGATTGCCGTTCCACCCGAATTGTTTGGTGTACTGTTCCGGCGAAGTCCTGCACGAGGCGCAGCGCCGATATTACCACGAGGAGTTCGGCGTCCCCGTATACGAAGAGTACGGCTCCCAGGAAACCGGAGCGATCGCGAACGAAGACGAACACCACGTTTTGCGGTTGAATGCTGAGCATCTTCTGGTGGAGATTCTGCGAGACGGACGGCCCGTCGCCCCGGGGGAACTGGGTGAGGTTGTGGTGACCAATTTGACCGCGACCCTGATGCCCTTCATTCGCTACGCCACGGGCGATGTCGCGCGACAGCCAGAACACCCCGAGTTTCCTTTGGATGGGGACCGCCTGCCTCGCTTTCCAAAGGTCGAAGGACGAACGAGCGATCTCCTGCTCTCCGCGAAAAATCAACTCCTTCCGAGCCGGCCACTCGTGGATGCGTTGATGACTGTCGTCAACTTGCGGTGGTTCCATCTGCATCAATCGAGTCCAATGGAGTTGGAGATTCACGCGCTCACGCGGGACCAGAGTAAACGCGATGCCTCCGAGAGAGTTGTCGCGAATTATCTGGGGCGTGATTTGCGGATCGGATGGCGGACGGGGGACGCATTTTCTCCACTGCGGAGTGGCAAGCATCGGTACGTCTGTTCGCCACCGGCGGCACGACTGATCGCACACGACAAGCGAATTGATGACGAACTGGCGCGGGCTTGGCCGCAGCCGGTTGTCACCAGCCCGTCCAACTAGTCTCCGACACCAGCCGATGTCCGCCTCTGAGTCGCAATCGCCGCTTTCACCGGACAATCGCCAGAAAATGTGGTGGCGTTTCGCGGTCGCCGCGATGGCCGTCCTGCATGTCCTCGTCGGATGGGATTGCGCCAGGCGCTGGAGTGCCACTCACGACGAATACTGGCACCTGCCAGCGGGGTTGGCCGCCTGGAGAGAGGGGCGATTTGACGTCGACAATCTAAACCCGCCACTGACGCGAATGTGGGATTCCATTCCGTTGGCATTGGGTGGGGCCAGTCTCCCACGCGGATTGCCCGCTGACGACGCGTTTTTACTGGGAGACGAGTTTCTGAAAGCCAATTCGGATCGCTACCAACTGTGGCTCACACTGGCGCGCGGGATGAATCTGTTGTTGTCCGCTGCGATGGGAGTTTTATTGGCGATCTGGGGACGTGAAACATTCGGCGCGGCCGCCGGCCTGATCGCCGCCGCCCTCTGGCTGACGTGTCCGATCTGCCTCTCGAACGGGGCTCTGGTGACACCCGACGCTGGTGCGACGCTGCTATTCGCTGCGACACTGTATTTCACGCAGCGATTTGCTCGGTCACCCACCTGGGGCAGTTCCGCGGTTGTGGGGATCCTTCTGGGATTGGGGCAGCTCACGAAATTCACCAACATCCTGCTGTTCGGTTTTGTCCCGCTGGTCTGGGGAGTGACTCGATATCGTGCCCAACTTCCCGCTGTTTCCATTCGCCGCGCGCTCCCGCAATGGTCCATTCTTATCGTCGCTGCTTTCGTGGTCTGGAATGCGGGATACCTGTTTCACGGCACGGGGCGGCGTCTGGGAGCGTGGGAGTTTCGCAGCCAGGCGATGCGAATCGTTCAGAGCCGACTGGCCGCTTTGTCCAATGTGCCGGTCCCACTCCCGGCCGACTATCTCGCGGGGTTTGATCGACAACGGTCGATCATGGAGGGCTCGCATCCCGTCTATTTGAACGGTGTTTGGAACCTGGAGGGGTTTCCGTACTATTACGGATACTGTGCGCTCTACAAATGGCCGCACGCGACGCAATTGGGTTTGCTGTTGGGAGCTTTGACGGCGTTTTCGGTGTGGGGGAGAAAATCATGGCGCACGAATCTCGTTCTGTTGATACCGGCGGTCGTGGTCGTTGGAGTTGCGAGTGGAATCGGCATGCAACTCGGGTTCCGGTATATCCTGCCGGCGTTTCCGTTGCTGTACCTGTTTGCGGGACAGGCGGCGCAGTGGTGCTGGGAGTCGCGATCCGTGTGGGGCCGCGTCGCGGTGACGGCATTTGCCCTCGCACTGCCGCTGGGGCTGCGTGATCATCCGCATCATTTGGCCTATTTCAACGAATTGTCAGGGGGATTCGCCGGCGGACGTGCCCATCTGGCCGACTCCAACCTCGATTGGGGTCAAGATCTGCTGGAGTTGAGAGTATTTCTCAAGTCTCAGGAGGTCGACCATGTGGGGTTGGCCTATTTTGGAATGCTGCCCCCGTCGGCACTCGGTTTCGATTACGAACTCCCCCCGTCCGCCGCTGTGGTCGCGGGTTTTGGCCGTCCACCAGCCGGTTGGTATGCGATCAGTGTCAACTTCACGCTCGGCCGTCCTCACACCATTCGTAATCCCGACAATTCCATTCGCGGGGCGGGATTTCAGGAGTTTGGGTATTTTCGGCAAATGAAGCCGGTGAAAACGATTGGCGGCTCGATTGACGTTTTTCATGTCGAAGCGAGATCCCGCCGATAACCGAGGAAGGAGTCTCTTCGTCCTCTGGTGAACTCGAGTCAGGATCCAATGCCATGGCCCATGGCGTGAACGTGGTGGCGCTCGTTAAAGGAAACGAACGGTATATCTTTTTGTTCGATAACGAGAGCGAGGAAACCATGCTCCGCACCCTGGGGCGATTCGCCAGCGACTCGGAGTTGAGTTTCACCTGGTACGACGCCGCCGTCCTCAGTCAAAAGGTTCGGCGAATCGCGGAAGAAACCACCGTCGCGGAGGAAAAGACCCCTTCCGAGAGTTTTCGACCGCCGCGTGTGCCCCGGTAGTGACTCTCGCAAAAGATCGAGAGGCAACTCGCTGAATATCGAGCCGAAACCGGAGACACCTTGTGACGCAGGTTGGTCAACATTCGCTGCACGGCGCGATCGACGGGTTTCTGCGATCGCTGAAAATTGAGCGGAACTGTTCCGACTTGACGATCAAATCGTACAGCGAGGATCTCAACAGCCTGCTGGAATACTTTGGTGATTATGCGGGGGGGGTTCCGGCCGTCGACGCGATCGACGTCGCTTCCCTGCGGGGTTACGTAGCCTACCTGCATGAGTGCAACTACGCCAAAAGCACGATGGCGCGGCGACTCGCCTGCCTGCGGAGTCTGTTTCGCTTTTGCTGTCGTGAAGGTCTCACCGCCACAAATCCCGCGAAGGCGCTGCGCACACCGCGCGCCGGCCGTCGGCTGCCGCACTTTCTGTCAACCGATCAGGTGATCAAGCTGCTGGAGGCTCCGCCGGCGAACACTCCCGCCGGGCTGCGCGATCGGGCGATTCTGGAAACGCTCTATTCCGCCGGCCTGCGCGTCGCGGAACTGGCCGGGCTGAATGTCGCGAATTGGGATCGCGACGCGGGAATTGTCCGCGTGTTGGGTAAGGGGCGCAAAGAACGGGTCGCGCTGATTGGTCGCCATGCGGGGGTCGCTCTCGGCCGTTGGCTGGCGGTCCGCAAGCCTGCTCCGAACGCGACGTTGGCGCACCAGGGGGCGATGTTTCTAAATAAGTCTGGAAGGCGGTTGACAACCCGCAGTGTCGCCCGAATGCTTGAGAAATACATCGCCCAGACGGGCCTCGATCAACTGACCACGCCGCACACGCTACGACACAGTTTCGCGACGCATCTGCTCGACAACGGGGCGGATCTGCGAAGCGTCCAGGAACTGCTGGGGCACAAAAGTCTGACCACGACTCAGATCTATACGCATGTCTCGACCGAGCGGTTGCGCGAAACGTACGAACAATCGCATCCACACGCCCGAAAGTCGCGAATCCAGGGAGAGTGACCGGGGCTGCGGACCGGGATGCGACGATGTACGAACCGGGAGCGCATTCGATCCTGTCCAAGATCCCCTTTCTATTTCCAGTTTTTTTCGTATGTTTCGTGCCTTTCGTGGTTCCCAATCTCTGCTCACACCGTGAGCGAGCGATTTGACGCTGTGCCGGACGATTTCGCATCTGCGATGACCGAGCCCGTTGTTTGCTCGTGGTTTGACGGACAATCGGAACCACGAAAGGCATACACAACAATCAACCGCCCGCTGGAATACCAAAATCGGCGGCGTTTCCGGTGGCAGCGTCAGTTGACACTCGCACTGCCGACTCCCATTGGCCGCTGGCCGTGGCCCCCTTCTGCAATTCAGGCGGGTGGTTGTTTCTCAAACCACGAGATCGATTTTGGACGGGTTCTTCGAGTCCGACGTCGCTGTGATCGTCGCGATTCTCCCGGAAATCGGCTATCCTGAAGGCTTCCCTTCCGGGCCGGCAACTTCGTCCTCAACGCCGCCACCCTTTGTGTCGCATTCTCCATTCGGATTTTCGCCCAATTGCGGCAGCAGAATCGCGGCAAGCCGAAATGGAGTTTTCTCGACGGCCCCATCACCGCGAACAACCCGATGGGGGTACACCACGCCTGGGGGCGCACCTACAAAGATGCCTACCAGCGCTATTTCGCGATGACAGGGCACGAGCAGCGGTACCAGAACGGCTTTGATTGCCAGGGCCTCTGGGTGGAAGTCGAGGTCGAAAAAGAGCTGAGCCTGGGAACCAAGAATTCGATTGGCGAATTCGGCATCGACCAATTCACGCGGGCGTGCAAGAAGCGGGTGTTGACGTTCGCCGCCCGGCAAACCGAACAGTCGGTCCGGTTGGGCTACTGGATGGACTGGGACGAACCGGAAACGCTGCGTCAGCTCGCGCGGAACGTTGGCCAACCCGATCCAATCACGATTCGCACACCGAGTGGAAAGACCGAGTCCGGCACCGCCGAACAACTCGTCGCCCGGCTGGGAAACCCCGAATGGGGCGGGAGCTATTTCACGTTCAGCACGGAAAACAACGAGACGATCTGGACGTTTTTGAAAAAGTGCCACGAGCGGGGCAAGCTCTACCGTGGTCACGACGTGATGCCCTGGTCGGGTCGTGGGGGCAGCGCCTACAGTCAAATGGAGGTCGCCGAGGGGCGAAAACTGACGACTCACAAATCGGTCTTTTTTCGGCTGCCGTTGATTGGGCGCGACAACGAGTTTCTGCTCGTCTGGACGACAACTCCGTGGACGCTGACCAGCAACGTGGCGGCCGCCGTGAACCCGCAGTTGGAATACGTCCGGCTCAAAGCGAAACGGGATGGGGCGGTCTACTATTTCGCGAAGGAGAACCTCGAATTCGCCCGACTGGCCAAAGAGTTCAAAGAGGGCTTCGGTCGTCCCGAATGGGGTTGGCCCAAGGGGACACCCAAACTCAAGTCGATCGCGCAGATCTTCAAAGAGAATGGCGGGTACGAGACCCTCGGAACGATTTCCGGAGCCGAAATGGTGGGCTGGAAATACACCGGCCCCTTCGATGAGCTCCCCGCGCAGAATCAATCGGGGGGTTGCCCGGTTGACGAGAATGTCATCGGCAAGACCGGTGTCTCGTGCCACATCGTCGTCGATGGCGGTCGCGATTCCGAAGGGAAACCGATGGTTCTGGCGGGGGAGGGAACGGGAATCGTTCACATCGCCCCCGGTTGTGGCGATGTCGACCATGTGCTGGGTAAACAGTTAGGAATTGTGGGAATTGTGGCGATCGCGCCGCTGGGCGACGACGGTCGGTACGTGGATGGCTTCGGAATCTTCACCGGTCGCGAGGCGATCGATAAGCAAACCGCCGAACTCGTGTTCGAAGAACTTCGAAAAAAGAACCTGCTGGTCGCGGTCGAAGAGTACCCCCACATTTATCCGCATTGTTGGCGCACGGGGGAGGAGCTGGTCTTCCGGCTGGTGGACGAGTGGTTCATCAACATGGACTGGCGCGAAGAGATCATGAACGTCGCGCGGCAGATCAACTGGCTCCCCGCGAGCGTTGACGGACTGGCCCGCGAGTTGGAGTGGCTCACCAACATGCGCGACTGGATGATCTCGAAAAAGCGGTTCTGGGGCCTGGCCCTGCCGATTTGGGTCGATGACGTGACCGGAGACTTTGACGTCATCGGGTCGCTCGCCGAGTTGAAGGAACGCGCCGTTGAAGGGTGGGACGAATTCGCTGGCAACACGCCGCACCGGCCGTGGATCGACAAGGTGAAGATCCGCAATCCCAAGACGGGCAATCTGATGACCCGCATTCCCGATGTGGGCAATCCCTGGCTCGACGCAGGCATCGTTCCCTTTTCGACGATGCACTACAACACGAACCGCGAAGAATGGCGGAAATGGTACCCCGCGAATCTGGTGACCGAGTGCTTCCCGGGACAGTTCCGCAACTGGTTCTACGCCATGCTGTCGATGGCGACCATGATGGACAACACCCCTCCGTTCCAGTCGCTGCTGGGTCACCGGCTGGTGATGAACGAAGATGGCAAGCCAATGCACAAATCCGATGGGACGGCCATCTGGTTTGAAGAGGCTGCCGAGCAGTTGGGGGTCGACACGCTGCGTTGGTTGTATCTGGCGCATAACCCCGCCGCCGACTTGAAATTCGGCCGCCGGGACAAGACACAGCCCGTCACACTCCCGACGGTGGATGGTCCCATCACCCAGACCGCCGAAGGAGTTCAGACGTGCCTGGTGACGAGTACCCCCGCCGACGATGTGCGTCGGCAGGTTCTGATCCCGCTGTGGAACACCTACGCGTTCTTCGTGAATTACGCGAGACTCGACGAATTTGACCCACACGCAGCGCAAATTCCTGTCGCGGCGCGACCCGAAATCGATCGCTGGGTTCTATCGAACCTGCAGGCGTTGATTCACACCGCGCGAACGGAAATGGAAGCATTCAACGCCCCCGGCTTTCTCAAAGAGGCGGCCCGGTTCATTGACGATTTGTCGAACTGGTACATTCGCCGGAATCGTCGGCGGTTCTGGCGTTCGCGTGGCGGAGACGATCGCGACAAGCAGGCCGCTTACCAGACGCTGTACACCGTGCTGGTGACGCTGACAAAACTGCTGGCACCAGTCGTCCCCTTTCTGTCCGAGCGGATGTACGCCAATCTCTGTCGACAGGCGAGTGACACGACCGTGCCGGAAAGCGTGCATCTGTGTGCGTTTCCCGTAGTCGACCCAGCACTCGCTGACCCGTTATTGAGCGAACGGATGGCGTTGGCGCAGCGGGTGGTGAACTTGGGTCATGGATTGCGCGAGGAAGCCCGACAGCGCGTTCGGCAACCATTAGCTGAACTGCGCTTCGCGTGCGTCAGTGCGGCCGACCGGGCGGCGTTCGAGTCGCTGGCGGAAGTGATACAGGAGGAGTTGAATGTCAAACGGGTCACCGCCTGCGAGAATCTCGACGACCTGGTCCACTACGTCTACAAACCGAATTTGAAGACTTTGGGACCGAAGTTCGGCAAAGGTCTGGCTGCCATCGGTCAGGCTCTCCCGAAGCTCGAACCCGGGGTTCTGACCCCGTTGCGTCGCGGCGAATCGGTGACCATCCACGTTGCAGGTGTGGACTATCTGCTGGCCCCCGAAGATGTGCTGATCGGAACCGAGCAGGCCGCCGACTGGGTCGCGGGAGATGTCGAAGGGGTTCAGATCGCGATGTCGACGACGCTGACTCCCGAGTTGTTGCACGAAGGGATGGCCCGCGACTTTGTGCGGCATGTGCAGCAGTTGCGCAAAGACGCCGACCTCGAAATCGAGGATCGCATCCGCATCGGTTGGTCAGCGACGAACGGTGATGTCGCCTACGCGATCAGTCATTGGAGCGACTACATCCAGCAGGAAACGCTCGCCGACGCGATCACTTCGACAACGGAACCCGACGTCGACGCCCGGGAGGTTCTGGTCGGTGAACAGCGAGTCGCGCTGGTGGTTCAACGGGTCGTGTGACGGCCGGTGGCCGTCCGCGCCGCGTTGACCCGCAAGAGGCCTCGGAGAATCATCACGATCGCGGGATCGATACCCGTCGCGTCCCACATGACAGTGTTTTCAGCGGCGGTGAGGAGATTGGTCTGGCAGATTCGGTCCATGGTCAATTCGGACTCAAAGTACCGCTTCACGCAGTCGGATTCCAAGGACGCGTCGGGAACCATGTTCGGTGAATTGGCGTTCTGAAACGCGACCCGCACTTTTTCCGCTGGGCGGAACAGGTCAGGAGAGTAGGTTTCTCCACGGATGGCGCGAATCATCTCCATTGTCGCGCCTCCCAAGAATCCCGAAAAGTAAATCGGCTTGTTGGCCCGGGTCGCGAAGTAGGCTTCTTCCACCACGCCAGGAAAGCGACCAGCGGCGCCGTGGATTTTTCCCCCAATGCAGATCTGCGCGTCGACGGTCTTGGCCATCTGGCGGCGCATTTCGGTCAACGTGCGTGCCCGTGGCCAGATCTCCACATCCGCGCTCCCACTCGGCGATTCGGTTTGTGGTAAATGGGTATCGGCCGGCCGGTCGATTTCCCGAATCTCCAGCGTTGATTCCAACTGACGGCGTTGAACCATCGTCAAACCCGGCTGGTTGGGCCAGGCGAGAAAATTGACCAGCGGCGCATTGTGTGCGTGAGACACACGGAGCGCCAGCCGCAGCACTTCGTCCATCACACCGTCGGGTCGCCACGTGTGACCAAAAACCAACCGCGCCCCCTCGCCAAAGAGAACGGCGGCGATTCGGACGATCGCCAAGTTGATTTCGTCGGACGTATATCCCAAATCGGCGCTGGATTCACTCTCGGAAACGGAGACCCCCACGACCAGCCCCGTAAGTCGGCGGGTTTCCCGGATCTCGCCCCGATTCTCGGCCGACTTCACCGATTCGGCCGAAAGTGCCTGTGGAACTCCCCCCGCTTTTTTTTCAACGGCCCGCTTCGAGGCTAGGATGAGTCTCGATAGCGTTGTTCGAGTTCGGCAAGCAGAGCAGGACGTTGCTGAGTCGAGCGGGCGCGGCGCATGATTCGGCGGCGGGCGAAAGCCTGGCATTGGCTTTCGGGAGCAGTCGCATTGCAATAGGGGA
>JAPLOC010000161.1 GCA_026692825.1 Planctomycetota bacterium
CCGTCCTTTCCAAGGCCGGTTGCAACCTGGGGGTCTGTCACGGCAACAAGAATGGCAAAGGGGGATTCAAACTTTCGTTGCGCGGCGAAGATCCCGAATGGGACTTTCAAGTCCTCACGCGAGATCAGAACGCCCGACGAATCAACCCGGTCGATCCGTCGCAGAGTCTCGTTCTCCGCAAGTCGACCATGGAAATCCCTCATGAAGGGGGACGCCGGTTTCGAGTCGATTCTCCCGAGTACGCCATTCTCACCCGCTGGCTGGCGAACGGAGCGAGAAACGATGCGGCCCAGGCGGTGCCGGTGACCGAGCTGATCGTCGAACCGACCGAGGCGATTGTCATCGATCCGGAAGACACAGTTTCGATTCGTGTCCGGGCGAAGTTCGCCGACGGTCGAGAGCGCGACGTGACGCGGCTGGCCGTCTATGACCTCTCGCAGCCAATTGTTGAGGTGAGTCCTTCCGGGAAAGTTCAGCGGCTGAAACTTGGCGAGACGACAGTCGTCGCGCGGTATCTGTCGCAGCAGGCGGCGGTGCGGTTGGCATTTATTCCAAATCGCAGCCCCAGCGACTGGCGCGGTCCTGCGCCAGCGAACTTCATCGACGAACTGGTCCTCAGCCGACTGCGTGCGCTGCGGATCAATGCGGCCGACCCGACGACCGATTCCGAATTTGTCCGCCGGGTGCATCTCGACCTCATCGGACTTCCCCCGACGCTGGAGGCGGCCCGACGATTCGTCGCCGACAGTCACCCCGAAAAGCGGGCGCGATTGATTGACGAACTGCTCGACCGCCCGGAATTCGCCGACTATTGGGCCCAAAAGTGGGGCGATCTGCTGAGGAACGAGGAACGGACTCTCGACCGGAAGGGAGTGCAGGATTTTCACGCCTGGATCCGTGCCGGGATCGACGCCGACAAGCCGGTCGACCAGTTCACGCGAGAACTGATCGCGTCGCGCGGCAGCACCTACGCCGAGCCGGCCACGAATTACTACCGGGCCTTGCGCGATCCGATCGAACGTTCGGAAACGACCGCGCAGGTCTTTTTGGGGGTTCGGCTGCAATGTGCGAAGTGCCACAGCCATCCGTTTGATCGCTGGACTCAGGATGACTACTACCGGTGGGGGGCACTCTTCGCGCGGGTCGATTATCGCATCATCGAAAACCGCCGAACCGACACCAATGACTCGCATGAATTCGACGGCGAACAGATCGTTTTCATGAAGCGCGCCGGCGAGGTCGCCGACCCGCGGACGAACGCCCCCGCCCTTCCCAAGTTTCTGGGGGGAATCGCCGTTGAACGCGAGGACGATCGACTCTGGCGATTGGCAGACTGGCTGGGGAATCGCGACAACGAGCGATTCATCGCGACACAGGTCAACCGCATCTGGTACCACTTGATGGGTCGCGGAATTGTCGACCCGATCGACGATTTCCGGGCGACGAATCCCGCTTCGAATCCCGAGTTGCTATCCGCGCTGTGCGCCGACTTCACCCGTCACAACTGTCGGCTCAAACACTTGGCGCGTGTTATCTGTAATTCGAAGGTTTACCAGTTCTCCGTCCGCACCGATGCGACAAACGCCGACGACGAGACAAATTTTTCGCACGCCCGTCCACAACGACTGGCCGCCGAAGTGTTACTCGATGCGCTCAGTCAGACGACAGAAGCCCCGTTGTCGTTCGCGGGGTATCCTGCGGGATTTCGTGCCGGTGAAATTCCAGGAATCCGCGCAGGGCGCGATCGTGACCGGGGGCAGACGGCGTTTGATTCCTTTCTGAAACTGTTCGGGAAGCCACCGCGACAGCAATCGTGCGAGTGCGAACGGTCGAATGAACCGACATTGTCACAGGCGTTGAATCTGGTGAGTGGCGATGTTGTCGCGGAAATGCTGACGCAGAAAGACAATCGACTGAGCCGGTTGTTGAAGGAGAATCTCCCCATCAGCACCATCGCCGACGAATTGTTTTGGTGCGCGCTCAGTCGCCCCGCCACCAGCGAAGAACGTGCCGCAATTGACGCGCATGTCGCGAATGCCACCGACCCACGAGCCGCCTGGGAAGACGTGTTCTGGTCGTTGCTGAATTCGCGGGAGTTTTTGATGCGGCGTTGAATCGTAGGGCTTCAATCTAGATTTCGAATTGCAGTACGTCCTGACTCCGGTTCCGTTCCCACCGCCGCTGTGGATGCCCCATGACTCCGAACACCCGACCAGACAGCCGCCGGTTTTCGCCACTCAACGCAGTCGCAGAGATCCCCCGGCGGACATTGCTGCAAGCGGGGGGCGCGGGACTGTTGGGACTCAGTTCGCCGAAGTTGTTCGCCGCCCCCGCCGCTCAAGGAACCATCAAGCCCCGCGCGAAATCGGTGGTGTTTCTGTATCAGTTCGGCGGTCCGAGTCATGTCGACACCTTTGACATGAAGCCCGAAGCCCCCGAGGGGATTCGCAGCCTGTATCGACCCATCGCGACCAGCGCGCCGGGGATCGAAATCTGCGACCGGCTTCCCGCCTGCGCCCGCGTCATGGACAAGGTGACGCTCGTACGCACGGTTCACCACGCCATGAAGAACCACAACTCGGCGGCCTACCAAGCACTCACGGGTCGTGCGCCGTCGGTTGATGATATCCGCCTGCGCGACACGATCGAACTGTTTCCCGCGTACGGTTCCGTTGTCGATCGACTGGCCCCCAACACCGACGGCATGCCAACGTTTGTGGCGTACCCCTACGTCATCCGAGACGGCGCGATCACTCCCGGACAGCACGCCAGTTTCCTGGGAAAGACGCACGATCCACTGCTCGTGACCGAAGATCCGAACCGCCGCGATTTCCGCCTGCCGGAACTCAGTCTGCCATCTGGTCTGTCTCTCGACCGCCTGCAAGATCGCCGATCGTTGCAACGTTTGATCAATCGCCAGACCGACTCGCAAGAAACGGCCGCTGCGGGGGGGGAACTCGATCCGTATTACGATCGGGTTCTGGCCATGTTGCAGTCACCCAAAGTGCGGTCGGCGTTTGACCTCTCCACCGAACCGGAAGCCGTCCGGGAACGGTACGGGCGCACCACGTACGGCCAGGGATGCCTTTTGGCACGCCGGCTGGTCGAGGCGGGGGTTAAATTCGTCAACGTCTATTTCGCTTCGAGTATCGGCGGTCAGAGCAAGACCACTGGTGGATGGGACACCCACGGATTCAACGACACGAGGCAATACCCGATTCTCGACGCCTGGCATCTGCCGCTGACCGACCAGACTTTGCCAGTGTTCCTCAATGATCTGGATGAGCGTGGGTTGCTGGACACGACGCTGGTGGTGTGGATGGGCGAATTCGGGCGGACTCCGCGGCTGAACGCGAACATCAGCCGCGATCACTGGCCGGTGTGCTACACCACGCTGTTGGCCGGGGGTGGCGTGAAGCGAGGGTACGTTCACGGCCGGTCCGACAAAAACGGTGCCTATCCCGACCGGGACGGTGTTCCGGTGGAGGACCTGGCGGCGACGTTGTTCCACCTGCTGGGGATCGACCCGACGACCGAACTGTTTGACCGCCTCAACCGGCCGCTTCCGGCAGCCGCAGGCAAAGTCGTTACAGGACTACTAAGTTAACCAAGTCCGAGAGAACCAAATCGAGGGGGGTGCAGCGGTTTGTATACTCCCAGCGGCCGTCAACGCGACATTGCACCTGAGCTGGATGGGGTCTGGGGACGTGCATCGTCTGATTTGATGCTGTGCAGAGTACAACGACTTTCCGGCCGCAGTTTTGCAAATTCAAGGTGTTACACTCGCGCAATTCGTTCTGCGTGGCACCCGAGGGTCCCGAATGACCCCAAATGAGCTTGTTGTAGTTGACTATCATTTCAATTTCTGGCAGCTTGAGATTCCCACGCGCCTCGCAGGAGAATTCACAACGGATAACAACGCGTTTGAAATGACACTCGCAGGAGTTCGAAATGGCGACTCCGAGGTGGTCGATCGCTTCATACGAACTTATCAACCCATTGTTGAAGAATATGCGAAGGACTTAGGCGTGGATGGGAAACTTCCCAACCAATACGGAAGATCCGACGTTGTTCAATCCGTACTGGTGCAGTCTCTAGACGTCGTGCGCCGGGAGTATCCAATCGCCGGCCCTGAGGGATTTCTTGGACTACTTCGGGTTATCACGAGAAACAAGTGGAAGAGCTTGGTACGAAAGCAGATTCGAAGGGGAGTGGCGCCGGTCTCGCTTGAGAATCTCACTGACGACTCGTGCCAACTGAGCGATTTGGCGATGGACCCCGGAAAATCGCCCAGCGAAATCGTGACAGACCGCGAACTGGCGGACGTCGCGCTGATGTTGATGGATCCCGCGTGTCGGGACATCTGGCACCAGCGTTGTCAGGGAAAAACCTGGAAGGAGATCGGCGAGACAGTCAACAAACGGCCGCACACGATGGAGGTCAAGTTTGCCAGAGAGTTGGACCGGATCAGTCGGGTACTTTTTCCGGACGAAACGGGCACCAGCTCTGATTCCGGATAGTCCAGGGGGAGAATTGACGTGTCAGATTCCATTTTTTTCTCGGTTTCTGTGCGCTGCTCATTTCTCACGGCATTTTGTCTACGAATCACACCCAACAGTCTCGTGCTGCGAAATTCTCGCAAGCGGTGGCCCGGGTACACCCAATTTGTCTGGATTTCAAAAACATGTCCGAGACAGTAACACTTGATCAGGTGCTGGAGGTCCAAGGAGACGAGTGGGCTCGCGGTGGACGGCCACTTGTAGAGGAATTGCTGCGCCGCTTTCCCGATAGCAGTGGGGACGCGGAAACCACGAAATGGCTTCTCGTCGGTGAGATCATTCTCCGTCGCGATCGGGAACCGAAATCCGCACTGGCTGTCGAGATTGAACGGCGATTTCCTTCGTTGGTGAAAGAAGTCTGGGAGTACCTCGAGTTTTCCGACTCGTGCGGACTTCCCGCAGTCGAACACAAGGTTGCCGAAAATGCCGTGCCGATCAAGACGCCGGGTGCCAATTCCGAACACTCGGATTTTAGGGAGACAACCTGTATTGTCGCAAATCTACTTGCGGCGAATGATCTCGCTCTGACGACCCCTCGCAACGCACAGGATCCAACGGATCTAAAGCCGGATTCGGAAACAAGTGGTGCGAATCGACCTCGCCTGCCGAGAATCGCAGATTACTTTCTCCTACGAGAAATCGGCCGTGGTGGCTTCGGCAAAGTGTTTCTGGGGAAAAACGCCCATGATGGGAGTTACGCCGCTGTCAAAGTGCTGGGAAGAGGATCAGGAATCGAAATCGCCGGCGTGAGCCAGTTCAAGCGATCCGGCGGGGGGCATCCGCACCTGGTTCCGATCTTGCACATGGGCAAGGTGACGAAATTCGTATACTACACGATGCCTCTCGCCGACGCCTATCGTCCGGATCAATCAGACTCGGGAACGCCGACAACTCCACCAACAAACGCCCTCTCCGAAGAGTACCGCCCGCATACGCTCGAGTTGGAAATTGCCCAGCGTGGCAAACTGACCGTCGAGGAATCGCTCGACCTCCTGCGGCAACTGCTGTCCGCGTTGGAGAGGCTCCATCGAAACCAGATCGTCCACTGCGACGTGAAGCCGGCCAACATCCTGCGGATTGACGGCGTCTGGAAACTGGGAGATATGGGACTGGCGATAAAATCCAGTTCCGAGCGCGAAGCAACAGGAGCGCGGGGCACGCGAGCATATTGGCCACCCGAAGGTCCACGCGGGGATTCGACCGACGACCTGTTCGCGCTGGGTCTCACGATTTGGGTGGCATCGACGGGCAAGCCAACACGGGAGTTTTTTGTCGATGCCACGGGGAAAACAGCACGCTCGAAAATCACCGATCGCGAGCACGAGCGACTCCTCCGATGTGTGGACCGTCTCTGCCGAACCGGCTCACAGCCACCATTCGCGGATGCCACTTCCGCACTCGCCCAACTTCCGATGAGTCGCCCGATGCGGCGCCAGGCGCGAATGCGAGCGATGCTGGTGATCGCGATGGGATTGATGGTCACGGTCGGGGCAGCGGCGGTATGGATTGCCGTCCAGAATCCCAAGAATGTCGTGGTCGAAAAGGAGACCGAGAATAACGGGGACCCGAAGCACACGGGCTTCCAGCCCCAGGATCTCTGGAATCTTGAAAAAGACCTGGTTGAACTTCGCAATTTGGCCGCAAGTGGCGACTGGCCAGAACTTATTGAAAAGAACGGAAATATCCCGCCCTCCTTTTTTGAGGAGGTGAAAAACGAA
>JAPLOC010000162.1 GCA_026692825.1 Planctomycetota bacterium
GTTTGCACTGTCTCGGTCGGTGATGTCGGAGGAGTTGCGATGGTCACGTCGATCGAACAGATTCTAGTTAAGAGTTCCGAGGAACTTCGTCAGGAGATCGATTTTGCGTTGCAGCTCCTGAATTTCCGTGGTCGGGGGAGGATCCTGCTGGCGGAGCAGCGCCTGCTGCGCGCGGTACATGTTGAGGAACGCCTGAGTCATTCGTTCGGGAACGCCCCCCCGTCCCCCTCCGCGCGGTCCCTGAATGCGATCGATCAGTGGCAAAACATCTCCCGCATGGACAACGTCGCGGTTGAGTTCGCACGAGGCGGTCCGTGGAAGCTGTGGATGGAAATCGGGGGCCGACCCGTACCATGCCTTCAGTTCGTCGTCCTTATCCAGGGGCATCAATCCCGGCCGATAGCCGGCGCTCATGATCCGCAGTGCTGCCTCTTTGTAACCTTCCGCCAGGTCAATCACATTCCCGGGAGGGGTGAAGCCATACAGCCGCAGGATGCGACGGTCATTGTTCGAGCCGTACCCCATGTCGTGAAACCGCCATTCGCTTTCCAGCAGGGGATGCTTGGTGTTGAACTTGATCTGGAACAATTTGGGAAGCAACGCGACTTCGCGATCGAGATTCGCGATTCCCTGCACCAAATCGTCATCAAAATCGAATTGACCAACATCGACCTGCAATTGGGACGAGGCGCTTTGCGACTGGGGATCGCGGAGCATGGGGCCGCGAACGACCTGGTGCTGGGCGAACGGATCCTGGGCGAAGATCGGAGGGGTTGAGGCGGGACCAACCGCCATCGAGGCGGGGGCTTCCCAGTTGCGTGGGACGCGGTCCCGGCTGCCGGCGTAGTGCGTCGGACGCTGCCTCCAGACTGCCTGTCGCGAGACCGTGAGCGCCCGGGTTTTCCAGGCGATTACGTGTCCGAAATTGATCATGAGCGCCAGGAAAAATCGGGAGCGTCAGCACAAGTTCGAGTGGAGCGAGGCCGCGACGCGGGTGTTCGCGGTTCACGCTGTCGACAGAAATCCCGGCAGTTCGCTGACGTACACGTTTCATGGCAGGCGCTCTCTCAAACTCACGGCATCCAGCGACACAATTCCATCCACCGACCGAATCCCACAACCACTAATGGTTGTTGATCTCCCGCAGCATCCGCATATCGATCCCCCGGAGGCTCGGCAACACGACCGTCAGTGGCTGCCCGGTCGCAATCGCATCCGGGGGAGGCTGGGTCTGAATGATCGACAGAATGTTCGCGTGAGTCGCGGGAACCAGACGCACGGTCCAGTTCTGGGTTAACAGACTCCAATCACCAGGCCAGCCTTCGTAGCCCCAGCCTGGAGGGGTGGCGACCGCAGGAGGGGGATCCAACGGGATCGGCACGTTCACACCCACTCCACCGCCACCAATGTCAGAGGGGGGGGATGTCGCCGCGCTGCCGTCGTGGTACCACATCCGCGCCTTCGGAACAAACATCTCGACCTGGGTGAACGCCAGCGGATCGTGCGACAGAGGATAGCGAAACAGCCCGTGCATCATCTCTTTCATCTGCCGACGGTATGCCACCCCCACGAACATGAAGTTCTGGTCGAGATAGTTCTGCGAGGCGGCCAGACAGTCGGTGCAATTGCGAAACTTGTTCGGGTCGACGCCGTTGTCGGCCAGCCGAATCATGTGGGGGAGATTGCTGAAGGGATACTCTTCATTCAACAACTTCATCAGTTGGCCGCAGGAAAAGACATGGTACAGATTGATGTACTGCGACATCTTCCCTTCCACCGCGAAGAACCGCAGCCGATCGTTGACCCATTGATTCAGGTACATCCGCGACAACTGTTCGCGCTGCTGAATCGCGAGTTTCAGATACGACCCCGCTCCCGGAATCGCCTGGTAGTCGTTCCCCTCCATGCCATCCGGGTTGGGGTCAGGGATTGGCTGAGGCACCCCGAGCGAGGAGCCGGGTTCGGGATCAATGGCGGGGAGCGTGCGTGTCTGGGGATCGCGTTCATCGGGATATCCGACCGCGATCACCGAGGTGCGCCACAGGATGCCAACCTGCCGGCCTCGTTCCCGTTCCTCTTTGCGATTGGCGGTCGGATCGCTGTGCTGGCCATGCCGGCCCGCGACGTCATTCGCGGTCGCCTGCGCGACCCGAGGCATCGTCTGGACCACCGCCCTCTGGAACTCGGGAATCAACCGTTCGCGCAGCGAATACTCCATCACCGGCAGAATCTCTTGGGCGATCGCCGAACCCAGTTCTCCAAACGTGCGGACAAGTTCTTTTTCGTCGGGGACTTTGTTCTGAATCGCGGAACCCAAGGTGCGGAATTTGGGGAACTGCGATTTCGAAAAGATCTGTCCGACATTCGACCAGGCGGTGAGAATCTCGGGGACCATCGCTTCGGCATTGCGATCGCGGGCTTCACGCAAAAACGCCGTGATGGCGAATGTGTCGCACAGCAGATGGTTGGAAAACGAGATCGCGTTCATGCCCCGCGCGACGACCAGTGTCGACGAATACGCCGACGCGTCGGCGGCATTCTGCATCTTGATCTTGTCGTCGACATGCTTCCCAACGTTGATGATCATCCCCAGGACCATCGTCAGCGCCAAAATCACGATGACCGACAACATCGACAGCGCCCCGCGCTCGTCGCGGTGCAATCGTCCGGGCAGATCACGAAACCGCCGACCGACTCGGGCCAACCGACTCGCAATGACCGTGATCGCTCCACCGGCACCGAGGTCGGGATGACCGTCCGATTTGGAATGCGGCTGATTCTCGCGGAGGGGATTAGTACGATTGGACATGGGGAATCACCGACTTGAGCCCTTCGATTTGTAACGTGGCGTGGGCTTCCAGAATGACGACGTACAATCCCTTCTCGTACCGCCCCTGATTGACCGTTTCCATCGCTTTCAGGTGCTTGGTCACCCGGTCGGGAATCTGGGAAGTGGTCAGCTTGGCGCTCAAAAAACGCCCCGGTCCCGGAAGCATCGCGAAGTTGTAATACACGCTGACCGTCACGGGATCTTCCCAGCCGAGTTCATTCGGATTCCACGGAACCCACAACGGCTCGCTTTCACCTGTGCTGGGATTGACTTGAGTCGTCCAGTAACCGGGATACGGGTTGTACGTCGGGCCGGTTGTGCCGTTGGCGTCCCGTCCGCGCATCACAATCAGGGTGTTCCATTGCGCGTAGTCGGTTTTCCGATTGATCCGGGTTTTCATGTACGGATTGCTGGCCGTTCGCGGCACCAACTGGTTGTAGATCGTGGAGAGCGAATCGGAGACCGTACTGCCGATCGGCTCGGTGTTGGTGACCCGCCGGGAGGGGGAGATCGGCACACAGGCGATCGCCGCCGCCCGCCAGATTCGCAACAGTTTCTCCAACCCCAGATTTTGTGCCGACGCGCCGCTGTGATTCTGAGAAAGCCAGTCGGGAAAGGTCGCCTGAGACAGCTCCAACGTTCCCGAAGCGACGATATTCGCCGGCTCGTTTGTGGAGACATTGGCGGGAAACCAGACAATCGCCGACCGGGCCGCCGCGTACGCCGCGTGATGCACGACGGCGATTCCGATCATCATCTGGCTGATCTGAATGATGAACAGCACCAGCATGATGAATACGGGAAGTGTCAGCACAAAACTGAGTGTCTGCACGCTTCCCGATTCACAGGTGTGGATTCGTTTCAGCCGACCTGCGTTAAAATTTCCCCCGGCGACACGCACCACCAGCCACACGCCGACAAACCCGCCCGCGAGCCATCCCGCACAGGGGAGCCAGGCTTCCACAACTGACTTCAGCATTCGAACACCGGAAATTCAGGATGTGGGGGACAGGGGGCCTACGCGGTCACTGAACTCAAAATCCCAGGAACCGCTCGAGATCAAAGCAAACGATGATCACCGCAGGAACGGCGGCGGCGGCCAGATAGAGTTGGGGTTCCAGTGTCTTGCGATCCGACTCCGAAAGGGGCTGGAACCGACCCAGCCGCAGGCTCCAGAAAACATGCCGGGCGACTCCGGTCAACAATTTCCAGGCTCCCACATTCCAGACCACGATTCCCAAAGCGGCGGCTCCGCCGAGAACAAACGTCCACAGCAGAGCCTCCAGACCTTTCTCGACTCCCAGGAACGCTCCCTGCATCGCCAGGAGTTTCACATCTCCGCCACCCACGTTGAAAAACAAAAACGCCACGAGCATTAGGCCGCCACACGCTCCGAAACCCTTGAGGCATTCCTCCAGATCGACCGCCGAACCAAACTCGGGTCCGAACGCAGCCAGCAGGAACGCCAACACGATTCCAGGATACGTGACCGCGTTGTAGATCTTGTGCCAGACCAGATCTGTCACCGCAGAGACCGTTACCAGCGCGATCAACAGGATCGTGGAGATCATACCGGCGGTCCCAGCGGCAGGTGGCTCGTCCCGGTTGCCCCGGGGCGCGGTTCCACGACCCGACGACTACTGGCCGTTGGTGGTATTGTTCGAACTGTTCTGCAGGTTCTGCAGTCCGGTGTCGAAGTAATTCCGCACCTTGGGCCAGCCGTATTTGATAATCCAGATCAGGATGGGGAGCGCGATCGCGCCGATGATCAGAATCGTTTCGAGGCTGACCCCCCCGCGTTCGTCGCGATGGAGCCGCGCCAGTTGGCGTTTGAGTGGAGCGAGATTCGGCATGATGAATCCTGTTTTGCTGCTGACGAGATGCTGCGAACCGACCTACAAAAACGGCCAACCGACGAACGCACAAACCATGTCGTACGCCAGCCGAATGATCTTGGAGCCAAGGTACAGCGCCAAGCCACCCAGCGTCGCGAGCGTTCCCAAAACCAACACGTAATCGATCGAGGCAGAACCCGTACGAGAACCTCCTGGACTCGACCGGCACCTCCCGACGCGATCCGATCCTCCCGCGACACTTCGGCGTGTCCACGGAACGGGAGCGGCGACTTTCCGTCGGATGATGACCATGGGCGACCTCAATCATGATTCTAATCAGAAGGTGTCGTAAAGAACAGAAACGCAACGGCGGCTCGTCCCTCCACAGCAACCTGAACACAAACCCACCCACTGGCAATGGCTGGGAACCGGTTCATCCCATTCTATGCCCGCCGACTGGCTGTCGGGTACAGATATTTTCCAGATGCACGGCGTTTTCTGGCAGCCACCGCAAAGAGCGTTCGGGTGGGGTTATGAGAGTGCATACAACCGACGAAACGAATTCTACAGCCCGCGCCTTCAATCAGCCTTCGTCCCCAGTCCCTGACTCCTCCCCCTCCCCGACCGGCTCTACCCACATCTCCACCCGGGGATGGCGGTCGGTCGGAACCGAAAGTCGCGGTCGCGGTTGGGGTGCCGTGGGACGCTGCTGTTCGATCGGGATTTTCGCTGGCGTACGAGTTGGTTCCGCCGGCTGCGGGCCGCGAGTTCCCCCGCCCGCACGAGTGACTGGGGCCGGATTCCCTCGCGGGTTGGAAACCGGCTGGGATCGCTGGCGATTCGCCGGCCCCGTCTTTCGATAGTTCGCGGTCGACTCGGGCGGCCGGCTGGACTGGATCGGC
>JAPLOC010000163.1 GCA_026692825.1 Planctomycetota bacterium
CCCGAAGCGGCGTGCCCGTAGAAAATCGGACCGCCAAACGCCATGTGATCGGTGCTGTCTCCGTCGCAACGAACCGTCAAATGCCGGCCCGTCATCACGAATTCAGATTTCCCCGCCCCCGGTTCGCCAAAAATGGCGATCGTCTGCGACTTGCCATACCCCCCGGCATCATCCTGCAGTTGCTTCAGAATCCGCTCGTGCCAGTCGGGGTTGTACAAACCCATAAAGATCTGCCGAATCAGATCGCGCTGCTCTGCGGTGTAGAACTCGCCACCAACGTTGAGCTTCGCCGCGTCGGTGATGTTCCAGTTGTTCGAAACGTGAGTCCGCAACAGCCCGCGGTCGTCCTGATAGTCCCAGGGAAAACAGATCTCTTCCTTCTGCTTCGCCGAGAGTGTGCTGAACAGCTTCTGCACCAGTGTCTCAGATGCAGGCTTCTTCTCAGGCTCGGCGGCGATTGACTGGCCCAGCAATCCCCCCGCGGCCGCCGCGCCGGCGAGACTGACGACCCGTACAAAATCCCTGCGATTGACTGTGGGAACCTGGTCTCCCAGACACTCTGGACATTCGCGAGGCAATTGCATCGACAGGTCTCCTGAGAACGGAATGGAGCGTCAAGCGGGTGAGGCGGTCGCAGTATGACACCGACCGAAATAAAATTCCAGTAGAAAATTCACTGGAAATTGCCCGCGTGCGGAATGTCGCAGCGCAGCTCCATCGTGATCGCCGTCGCAATCCGTTTCAATCTTTCCCATCTTCACAAAGACTCGATTTTCAAGTATCATATCGACGATCATCGAAATGAGTCTGTCGTTGAAACTTGAGTGCGACGTCTACCTACCACGCGTGCGTTCCCAACCACGCGGCCACGTTACTCACCCCTACTCAGTCAGAACGCCGATGTCCTCCTTCCATTCGCGCGCCGTCTCCCGCCGTTGGGTTCTTCAAACCGGAATCGCCGGCGCGACCGCTTACTCGGCTCTCGCCCCCTTCAGCCGCTCCGCCAGCGCTGCCCCCACACCGATCGCCGACCGCCGCAATGTGATTGTCTTCTGGCTCTCGGGTGGACCAAGCCACATCGACATGTGGGATCCCAAACCCGAAGCGCCCGCCGAGATTCGCGGCCCCTTCGGTTCAATCAGCACGCGTGTCCCTGGAATTCAACTCAGCGAACACTTGCCGTTACAGGCGTCGATCGCCGACAAGCTGTCGTTCCTCCGCGCCGTCGATTGTCGCGCCAGCAACCACACACCGATCACCATGCAGGCGGGGAACCCGCTCGCCCGTCGAACCGACGATGGCCGGGATGGCGCGGGGTATCCCTCCATGGGTTCGGTCGTCGCCAAGTTTCGCGGCCCGAATCATCCCGACATGCCTCCGTTCGTCGGCATCGCCCCCTCTTGGAAAGCCGACGTCTGGGAGTCGGGACAAATGGGAGCGAACTACGCCCCTGTCGATGGTCTCAAACTCGTTGGCAAGTTCGGTCTGCCCGACGGCGTGCAAGTTGATCGTCTGGATGATCGCGATGGACTTCGCCGCTCGTTCGATCGCTTGCGAACCGACATCGACCGCCTTGACACACTCGACAAGCTGAGCCGATATCAGCAGCAGGCGTACGACATGGTTCTCGGCGGTCACGTGCAACGCGCGTTCGACCTCAATCTGGAACCGCAGTCGATTCGTGATGAGTATGGTCAGA
>JAPLOC010000164.1 GCA_026692825.1 Planctomycetota bacterium
AGGCTCTCCCCGAGATTCAACCCGTCTCGTCCACCTCCCCTCCCGTTTCGTCGCTCCCCCCTCGTTATCGTCACCCGGAATCGGTCGTTGACGTCGTTCGAATCGTGCGTTGCGCACGATTCGAACGATCTTCTCAACGCCGGCCCACTCCGGTCAGGAGACCCAGTCCCATGCGATCTCTACTGCGCGGCTCGATGTCTCTGGCGTGTGTTGTTTGCCTGGGTTTGCAGGCATCGGCCCAGGAATTTCGCGTCTACACGAAGATTTATGATGTGCGTGCCGAGGCCGCCGCCAAAGGATCGCGCAAACAGTCGGTCCCGGTCAGCCGAACCACCACGCTGTTTCACGCTGGCAAAGTGTACGACGCCCTGGACGCGGGCGAACGGATGACCGTCTATGAGCCGGCACACAACCGCTTCTTGATCCTGGACGGCTCTCGACAACTGCGGACAGAGGTCACCACCGCCGAGATTTCGGGACTGATCCGGTCCGCCGAGCGAAGCGCCCAGGAATACATCGATGGCAAAGGGAAATCGTCCGACATTGGCCGGGTCCCGTTGTTGCAGTTTCAGCTCGCCCCCGATTTCACGGAATCGGTTGACGATCGCGCACCCTCAATGCGACTCAACGGATCGGGAGCGCTCTATGAAGTGAAGTGCGTGGAGCCGGAGTCGGAAGAGTACGTGAAGTCGTACCTCGAATACGCCGACTGGGCGGCCCGGCTCAATTACGTGGTGCACGCCCACGCGCCGCTGCCCGGCCCGCGACTGGCGCTCGACGAGAGTCTGCGACGTCACGGCTGGTTGCCGGTCGAGGTGGTGTTGCAGTCCCGCCAGAAGAACGGTCCCCACCTGCGGGCCGAGCATGTGTATGTCTGGAAGCTCGACGAATTTGACCGCAAACTGATCACGAAGGCCGAAAACGAACTCGCTCAACCGAAGATGAAGGAAGTTGACTTCGACACGTTCTTGCAGCGAACGCAGGCGGGAACGGTACAGGCGAAGCGGTAAGAGAACAAACGAATCTTTTTATTGATTCCTCAGCTCGTCAAGCGGATCGCCGTAGCATACATCCGCAATGCGACATCTTCACCGACATGACTGACCAGGCGTTCTGTCCGTCTGGCGCCCAGTTCGTACTGCGTGAGCTGCTGCGCCACGAGCGCGACGGGTATGGGGAATTGACGCACGTAGGCGAGCAGCACGGGCCGTAATCGTCGACAGTAGACCCTGCGTGAAAACCAGGAACTGACGAACGTCAGCACTTCGCCGACGACGGCCTGTGCCGGTATACCAATGAGAAGCCCGAGCAGACCCCAAAAAACCGCCGTCCCGGTCCCCTGTCTGAAAAGAAACTGTACATGGAAGAGCATCGCCCAGATGAAATGAACACACCCCCCAAAGAGGATATATTCTTCGATTCCCCACTGTTTGCCCGGAAACAAATGAGGCCGTCCGGCGGCGTGGAGTTGCGCCGGCAGAAATGAGAGTGCCTGAAGCGCGATCTCGATAGGCACCGGGGCGTCATTTCGGAATCGCCCCGCAACGTCGTCGCAAAGGCAGTTCCAGGCCTGCCAGGCGACTTCAACGGTTGAATCGGGCGCGATGGGAAAAGCGGCGGCCAGCGAATCAAAGTCGCGTGCGAGTTTCGCCTGGAAGTTCAGATACAGATGATCGAAGTTCGGGGTATCTTCGCAGTAGGCCCGAATCATCTCGTCGAGTTGAGTCCGCAGTGGATCGCCATTGAGAAATGAATGCCGGACCCGGCAATAGTCCGACAGTCGCTCGATCATCCACAATTCCTGGTCGAACCAGCCGGGCCAATTGACGTCCGCTTGAGTCAGCCGGTCGAGTGTTTCTGTCAGCCATCCCGTTTGCACATGGAACAACAGACGTTTCGCCAGATGAATTTCCAAGACAATTCGGCCTGACTGCTCCAGGTCACGCACGCGATCGAGGCACTCGTTGAACACCGTGCGGAAAATCGGGTAGGGAACCTGCCGCGCAAGTTCATCCCACAGCGGTTCCGTGGCGGCGAATACGAAATCCCGCGGACATTCCGCGAAGATTCGTTCGAGGAATTCCTGACAACGCGCCCGCGCCTCGTCGCCGCGCAGGAACTCGCGAAACAATTGGTGTAAATTGAAATCGCGGGGCGCGGCATTTAAAGCAGCGAGCAGATCCACCAGAAAATCCAGTGCCTCACCCGATCCCCGGGCGTCGTTCAGCAGCGCCAGGAGAAGATGCTCCTGTGCGGTCTTCCACGGCTTTCCAGTCAGTTCCCGATGAAGGTCTTCCGGAGCCAACTGGAGCAGGTTGCCAAACCCGGACGGTTGCGTGTGACGATCCGGCGAACCCAAGGAATGCGTCCCGGCGGGATCGGCTTCTGTCTGTCGGATGGGAGGACTCGCGTCGTCCAGAGTCGGGAGTGGTTGAGTCTCGCGGTAACGAAGTTCACGGTCCAGCGCTTCGTACGCGGCGCGAATCCGCTGGAATTCCGTCGGGAAAAACTCGGGCTTGAATCGCCGCAGATAGGAGTGGTAACGACGCTTGAGTTCCGTGCGGTCGAAGAGTGCCGGCAGATCGAAGAATCGGGCCGGCTCGGACGGGAGCAACTCCCATTTCGGCTCGTCGTCGGAGTCAGGCATTGCGATTCCTCGAAAACGTCCTCAGCGAGGTTTTGCGGTTTGTGGTGAAAAAGTGCCGTTGCCATTGGGATTTGCCGGCGGAATCTGCTTGAGAAGTTCCCGCAGCCGTTCGTGGTACTCCTCGTTGCCTCGAGAGACCAGGAATTCCGTCGTGATTCGCGCACGGATTTGATCGATTTGATGCTCGCGCGACTGCTGGGATTCGGCTCGTTTCAATTCGTCAATACTCGCCTGCAACGAGCGTAGCGACTTTTCGGTATCGACAGGTTTGCGGTCCGTGGTGCCCGGCGGAGTCTGTGTTGTTCGATCGTCGAATGAATGCGAAAAGGCGTGGCTTCCCGGGGGTTGCCGGGATGCGAAAAACTGCGAGAGTGCCATCGCGGCAGCCAGAAAAACCAGATACGGCAGTGGCTCAATGCCCTTTTTCCATTCCGCCTCAACTCGCTGGACGGTCAATGTCGCGAGCAGGTCGGAGTGAAGCTCGCGGAACCGACCGCGGACAACGGATGGAAACCCTCGTTCCACCCGTCGCAGATATCGCCGAAAGTCGGCGACTCCCCCCTTCGACTGACGGAGCTGCTGCCGAAGCTCTTCACGCAGCACAAGAGATTGCGAAGCGGGCAACAGCAGAATCTGGAGAAACGTGTCGCGCAGCTCAGAAGGCAACGACCGGGGCCACTGCTTTTCGAAGTCGCTCCGGTTTTCGATTGCCCATCTCGATCGAACGGCGGCATCTCGGATATCGTCCCAGTCCGATTCCAGAAACGGCCGCATTTGAATCAGGATCTCAGTCGGCGCAAGCCCCAAGGCCCGCGACCAGAAGTCCTTCAATTCCCGCCATTCCTGAGAGTGCGAATCCACCGTGGGGCTACGGACCATCGCCTCCTTCCGCGATTCCAATCGCGACACATCTGCGGTCGCGAGACCGACTGTCGGCGTGGAGTTTCCCGGGGAATCCGAGGTGGCAGCCGAATGTCGACCGCTGTGCCAGCGACGTCGCAGTTCCAACAACTCGGCCGGGCCACGACTATGAATTGCCGCGTCCAGGTAATTCCGAAGCTCTTCATCTGCGGGGATGGGCATGCGACACTTAGTATCCTGATGAAACGTCTCCCTCAGGACTCCTCCTCAACATCCGGTTCTGGATCGGCGATTCCAAGTCCAAGCAGCAAGTGTATCAACAATTGCCGCGCTTCGGAAAACCGGTCGCGATCTCCGGACGACATCGCCTGTTCGAAGAGGTCCAGGGCCGACTCCAGACGGTCGCGGTCGTCGACCCCGACCTCCCCCACCAGTCGTTCACAGAACAAAACCAGCCTTTGATTTCTCAGGTCGTCTCGGGGATAGAACTTGATCGCCTGCATCCGTTTCACCGCTTCGCGGATTTCGTTGTTCGACAAGCCAGAGGACTGATGGTTCAGTACGGCCTGGAATTTTCGACCTCCTCCAGGGACGTACGCTTCGACTTCCAGAATGCCGTTGAGATCG
>JAPLOC010000165.1 GCA_026692825.1 Planctomycetota bacterium
CCGCTCCCGTGTGGGACCCAGAAGCAAAGCATTTCAAGTTGTGGGTCATGAGTACGGACGAGCCGTTGCGGATCAGCACGGATGGGCTGCATTGGACAGCCGGTCCCAGGCCCAATCTGCGAATCGATCATGCGGTCTACGATCCGCAAGACAAAGAGCCCGCTCGCCGCTTCAAGGCGGCGCTGTTGAATGAGGGATTTGCCGTTTCCCCAGACGGCGTGCAATGGACGAAGCTCGACCTGCCCGCCATCCCCAGCAACGATGAAGGCAATTTCAGTTATGACCCGAGGGAGGGGCTGTTCATTCACTCTGTCAAACGCGGCGGCCCGTTTGGGCGGTCGGTTGCGATTGCCACCAGCCGAGACTTCAAGACCTGGAATGACTACGGCGTCGTGTTCCACGCCGACGAGCTCGACCAGGAGATCGGCAAGCGGCGAATTGCGGAACGGCTCGCCAATCCGATGCTCAAGCAAACGGAGTACAACACGTCCGACCATTACAGCGTGCAGATCTACAACATGGGCGTGTATCACTACGAAGGGCTGTACATCGGCCTGCCGTCGATCTATCACCACACTGGCAAAGTACCGCCGGGCTGGCCGGGATTCGACAAGCTGCGGCTCTCGCCTGCCATGAAGGATGCGGTGGGCAAATACGGCGACTACACAGGGTTCTACAACATCCAACTGGTGACCAGCCGCGACATGGTCCATTGGCAGCGCGTGGCCGAGCGACAGCCGTTCCTCGAGGCCTCGCCTCTCGGTGCAGGAGCCTACGATATCCAGACAATCATCGGGCCGTCCGCGCCTGTCGTCCGCGACGACGAGTTGTGGTTCTATTACACAGGCATCAAGACCTACGCCTTCGTGACGTCCGGCAACGAACCTGGCTACGACGACTACTATCCCGACAAAGGCGCCGTGTGTCTGGCCGTGCTGCGACGAGACGGTTTCGTCTCGCTTGATGCGGGCGGAAAACCAGGCACGCTGCTGACCAAACCCTTTGTATTCGTAGGAACAACTCTGCACGTCAACGTCGATGCCAGAGCCGGCGAACTCAATGTCACGGTGCTCGACGGAGACGGCCAGACAGTAGCCGTCTCCGAACCCGTCACGGGAGACCAGCCGCGCGCGGCGCTCCGTTGGAAGTCGGGCGATCTGGACAGCGTCAAAGAAAAGGCCGCGAGCCTGCGGCTGTCGTTACGCAACGCCCATCTCTATTCGTTCTGGTCGGAATAATGAAGTCTCCCACTTATACTCGCTTCAGCAACAGAAAAAGCAGATCAGATATGTTCCTCAACCGATTGAGCTTGGCACTCGTTTTCATCGTCGCGGCAACATCCAGAGCAGCGGAGCCGATCGATATCGGAACGCGCCTGGAGCCGTTGGTTGACGACTATCTCATCGCCAACTTGCACAATGTAAAACAATTGCTTCACGAGCCAGTCCGCCGTGAGGTGGCGATCGTCAACGACAGTCCGTGGGAAGGAAATCTCAGCGGGTATCACGTCGTGTTTCAGGATGGAGACCGTTATCGAATGTACTACCGGGGCTGGAAACTCGACGGCAAGAGCGGCCAGTTTTCCAGTGACTTTACCTGCTACGCGGAGAGCAGTGACGGCATCATCTGGACGAAGCCCATGCTGGGGCTTTTTGAGTTCCAGGGCTCGAAACAAAACAACATCGTTTGGAAGGGAGAAGGCACACATGCCTTTGCACCGTTCAAGGATACGAATCCGGCCTGCAAGCCCGAGCAGCAATACAAGGCGGTGGGAATCATTATGGGAACGCCACAGAAACAGGGAGGGCTTGGGGCGTTTCAGTCCTCCGACGGGATCCATTGGTCGCCGCTGCAAGAGAAACCAGTCATCACCAAGGGCGCGTTTGATTCTTTGAATCTGGCCTTTTGGGATGCGACGCGTCAGCGTTATGTGGACTTTCACCGCGACACTCGCGACGGTCGACGCGCGATCGTGACCTGCACATCGACGGATTTTGTCCACTGGACCGATCCCGTTTGGTTGGAATACCCCGGGGCGGCAGAGGAAGAGCTCTATACGAACGCCGTGATTCCTTATCAGCGGGCGCCGCATCTTTTTTTAGGATTCCCGATGCGATACGTCAGGTCGCGGACTTCTCAAACGATGGAGGGTATTCCACCGATTGTTGGTTTTTCCAATTCCGAGCCGGGCAGCCTGGGGCTTACGGACGCCGTCTTCATGACGAGTCGGGACGGCGTGAAGTTCCACCGCCGGAGCGAAGCCTTCATCCGGCCAGGATTGGGGAGCGACTGCTGGATTTCACGAAACAACTTGCCGGCCTGGGGCATTGTCGAAACGAAGTCCGACACGGCGGAGGGCATACCCGAACTCTCGCTCTATGCCACCGAAAGCTATTTCAACAACGCGACGCGGCTGCGGCGGTTCACGGTGCGTATGGATGGATTCGTGTCAGTTCGGGCGGACAGCCAGGGCGGCGAGATGCACACCAGACCGATTACCTTCTCCGGTAAGTGTCTGGAAATGAATTTCTCGACCAGTGCCGCTGGCTCGATCCAGGTGGAAATTCAGGATGCTAGCGGCAAGCCAATTCCCGGCTTCGCACTGGAAGACTGCCCAGAGATCTACGGCGACAGGATCAGACAAATGGTAGGATGGAAGCAGGGGAGTGACGTGAGTACACTTGCCGGGAAACCAATCCGCTTGCGCTTCGTCATGAAAGACGCCGACCTGTACGCGATTCAGTTTCCGTAAAGGACTCACCTGGCGACCATTCGTTTCAAAGACTAAGGACTCACACAGGAGAGATAATCATCATGCGACGCACATCACCGTGGCGGATGTTACTGGCTGCCTTCTTGCTTTCTGCGCTTGCTGTGACCGATCGAAAGTCATTGGCGGCGGACAAACTTGTCGCCGAGCGAATCCCCTTGGGTGAACCGGACGACTACAAGCCCTGCATCGCGAGGTTGCCCAGCGGCGAACTGCTGCTGACGGCATTTCATCAGCACAAACGCGATGGCAACAAGGTCA
>JAPLOC010000166.1 GCA_026692825.1 Planctomycetota bacterium
AAAGCAAACCTCCTTCTGACAAGGACTTGCACCTTGCCGGTTCAATCCACTTACAAGCGCACACCCCTTGCCGGCTCGCCCGGCAGGTGAAGGAGATCGGCGGCTAACTTGACGTACCTCGATCGCAACTCAGACCCCTGCCACGTCCTGTGGCAGGTGAATCAGATCGGCGCTCAGGTGCTGCGGTTGACGTGGGTGGTACAGCCACCAGAACGCACCATGCAGACTAAGAAATCGAATGGCAGAGATGCGAAACACCGCCATTGACACGCACCTGAGCGCAGATCTGATTCACCTGCCGGGCGAGCCGGCAAGGGGTCTGCGTCCCGTGCGAGCACGCGAGCATAGCCTCCGCTCTCATTCACCTGCCCCTCAAGGGGGCAGGGGTCTCCAGTTCAAAATGTATCAATTGCTGCCGCGCTCGGTTTTAAACCTGGAAATCGACTTTTGTGCCAGCGGTTCGCGTCCCCCGCAGCAACTTGTCAGCATCGAACGCATCCTGCGGTGCCCGTCGCGTCAGCGACTTCGTTTTCCACGGAAGATTTCAGAGGACGGTTCCCTTGTTGCGGACACACACCTGCGGCGAATTGCGTACACACCAGGTCGGCGAGACCGTCACGGTTTGCGGTTGGGTCGACAGCCGACGCGACCATGGTGGATTGGTTTTCGTCGACCTGCGCGACCGTTACGGCAAAGTTCAGGTTGTGTTCGACCCTTCCGAAGGAGCCGAGCAGCACGCCAAAGCGGGCGGGGTCCGTAACGAAGACGTACTCCAGGTCACCGGGCGCGTCGTCGCGCGGTCGGCCAAAGATGTGAACGCCAAGATCCCCACCGGTGAAATCGACATCCGTTCGCAGTCTCTGGTGATTCTGAACAAGAGCAAGACGGTTCCGTTTGAACCGGGGACAACCACCCCCCCCAACGAGGAATTTCGGCTCAAATACCGATTCATCGACTTGCGGCGCCCCCGCCTGCAAGAGCTGATCATTTTTCGTCACCGCCTGACCAAGCTGATTCGCGACTACTTCGATCGCGATGGGTTTCTCGAAATCGAAACCCCCATGCTGGGCCGCAGCTCGCCCGAAGGAGCCCGTGATTATCTGGTTCCGAGCCGCGTGCATCCTGGCTGCTTCTACGCGCTGCCCCAATCGCCGCAGCTTTATAAGCAGATTCTCATGGTCGCCGGCTTTGACCGGTACATGCAGATCGCTCGCTGTTTCCGGGACGAAGACCTGCGGGCCGACCGGCAGCCGGAGTTCACGCAGGTCGATATTGAGATGGCCTTCGTGGAACGCGAAGACATCTTGCGGACGGTCGACGGCCTCATCGAGTTTCTGATGAAGGAGATTCGGGGAACGCAAATCACGTTGCCCCTGCCGCGTCTCACCCACCGCGATGCGATGGAGAAATACGGCTCCGACAAGCCCGATTTGAGGTACGGGGTGGCGTTGGTCGACCTGGGCGAAGTCGTCGCCAACTGCGGCTTCAGCGTGTTCAAGAACACGCTGGCGGCCGGCGGAAGAATTCGTGGTCTGTGCGCCCCGCAGGCGGCCGAGAAGTACAGCCGACGCCAGATTGACGATCTGACGCTGTTTGTCAAAGATTACAAAGCGCAGGGCCTGGCGTTCTTTCGGGTCACCGAGACCGGTCTCGATTCGCCGATCGCGAAGTTCTTCACCCCGGAAGAGCAGGCGAACATTCGCGCGAAGTTCAACGCCAAGACCGGCGATCTGATTTTCATCGTCGCCGACAAGCCAGCCGTCACCTCGGCGGCGCTCGGTGCCTTGCGCAGCCGGCTGGGGAAGGAACTCAAGCTGTTCGACCCGAACGAGATGCACTTTGCCTGGGTTCTCGACTTCCCATTGTTCGGCTGGAACGAAGAAGAGCAGCGCTGGGACGCCGAGCATCATCCGTTCTGCAATCCAGTGCCGGAGGATGTCGGGTACTTTGAAACCGATCCCGGCAAGATTCGCGCGACCTCGTACGATCTGGTGATCAACGGTTACGAAGGGGCGAGCGGCAGCGTCCGTATTCATGACGGCGCGGTGCAGCAGAAAGTGTTTGATCTGCTGGGGATTCCCGCGGAAGTCGCCGAGGAGCGGTTCGCGTGCCTCTTGGAGGCGCTGCGGTACGGTGCCCCGCCTCACGCCGGGATCGCGCTGGGCCTCGATCGACTGGTGATGCTGTTCACCGGCTGCGACAATATCCGCGACGTGCTGGCGTTTCCCAAAACGCAAAAGGCCTCGGATCTGTTGAGCGGCGCGCCATCGAACGTCGACGCGAAGCAACTGAAGGAACTCAGTATTCGAGTGGAAGAGCCACCCAAATAAGTTCCACAGTCCCTAGGGGACTGTCGGTTTTGTAGCGACGGCGCTCTGCGGCGTCGCTCCGGTTGTGGTTTCCGCGAAGCGGAGCCACGCCGGCTGTGAAGCACGCGACCGGATCGCTCAAATCGACAGGCCCCTTGTCCTGCCACCCATGGCGAATTGTTGAAACCACCTGCGGAGATTCCCGATGCGACAGATGTTGATTCCCGTGATGGGCCTGGTTCTGGGACTGGGATTCGGTTTTCCCTCGGCCCAGGCGGACGACAAGAAGGCCGCCGACGAGAAGCCCGCGATCAAGACGAAGGCGATCAAAGCGGGTGATCTCAAGATCGCCGTACCGGAAGGGTGGAAGAAACGTCAGCCGAAGTCCGAGATGCGGATCGCGGAGTATGAGGTTCCCGCGACCGAGGGGGACAAAGAGACCGGCGAGTTCGTGATTTTCTATTTCCAGGGTCAGGGAGGGGGCCTGGAAGAGAACATCACGCGGTGGGTCGGGCAGATTGAGCCGAAGGGACGGGAAGTGAAGATCCGGACCGGTAAGTGCGATCTGGGCGAGTACACCCTGGTAGACATCACCGGAGCCTACAACAAGTCGGTCGGTCCGCCCGTCCTGCGCAAGACCCAGCGGTTTGAAGGGTGGCGGGTGATCAACGTCTTCCTGAAGTGTGAGAAGGGTCCGTACTTCTTCAAGATCGACGGGCCGGCGAAGACCGTGGAAGCCGAACTCGACGGCCTGCGGGCGACGTTTGGCGGAGACGCCGAAACGGAAGAGGAACGCGAATACGAGCCGAAGTAGTCGGCGAGGATCCTCCTGGAGGCTGGTTTGATGACTTCCTGCCTGAAACGCCTGTGGTCGATCGCCCTTCTCACCAGCGTCGCGCTGGAGGCGGGCATTGTCATGAACCGAGTGGCCAGCGCGCAACTCGTACCGGAAGTGGGGTACATGCTCCCTGCCGGTGGATCGCCCGGCCAGACAGTTGAGGTGACACTCGGGGGATTCGACTGGACCCCCGATATGCAGTTGTTTCCCCACGATCCGCGGGTGAAGCTCGAGTTGATTGGACCGCCGGGACCGGTGCTGGTTCCCGAACCCCCCTATTGGTTTGGCGCGAAGGCGCGCGGTTATGCCTGGCCTCTGTCGCGGGAGTTTCGAGCCCGGCTCACGATCCCTGCCGATGTTCCTTCGGGACTGATGAAATGGCAGGTCGCGAATGCGAATGGTCCCTCTCCGGTCGCGCAGTTCCATATTGGTTCGGGGAACGAAGTGCTGGAAGTTCCCGATCGGGCAGCGCCGCAAAAGCTCCCGGCGCTCCCCGTGACGATCTCCGGCCAGATTCGCCGAATTGAAGAGATCGACCGGTATCAGTTTGAGGTCGCGAAAACCGGACCAGTCACAATCGAAGTCATCGCGCGGCAGATCGCTTCGCCCTTGCATTCGATGGTGCAGGTGCGTGATACGAAGGGCCGGCTCGTCGCGGATTCCGCCGACACTGAGGGACGCGATCAGACGTTTTCGTTCGTGGCACAACAGGGTGTGTTGTACACGGTGTCGATTCACGATCTCGATTTCGCCGGCGATCGTTCGTACGTCTACCGGATGATTCTCACTCCCGGACCGCAGGTGCTGGCGGCGTATCCGGCGGGAGGCCGGCGCGGCGAAACCCGGGCGATCGAATTCGTCGGCTACGGCCTGGCGACGGGAGGGACGCAATTGGAGTCGCTGACTCGGGATGTCGCGTTTCCCGCGGATCCCGCCATCAAGTCGTTGCCTTATCGGCTGGAAACACCGTTTGGACTGTCCACCGTGTTTCCCCTGGCGATGGGTGATGGTCGCGAACTCACCGAGACACCAGGCGCGACGGAAACCGTGCTTCCCGAACTGCCGACCGCAGTGACCGGTTCCCTGGAAACAATGTTCGGGACCGATCAGTACACATTCGCAGGGAAGCAGGGGGAGATCTGGAAGCTGGTCGCCCAGTCTCGTTCCCCGGCCCGCCGACTGGATCTGGAACTGGCGATCATTGGTCCCGAAGGCAAGGAACTTGCCCGAGTCGATGATGTTCCGGGAACGACCGACGCCGAGCTGTTGTTCACAGTCCCTGCGGATGGAAACTACCGGATCGTGATCACCGATCGATCGGGAAAGAGCGGCACGCGCGAGGCGTGCTATCGGTTGCTGATTGAGAAGCCGAGAGAGGATTTCAGCGTCACGATTCCACCGGTCGCCTCGATAATCCTCGGAGGGCAGTTCAAGCTGCCGGTCAAAGTGACGCGTGGCGGCGGTTTCGCAGGCCCGGTGACACTC
>JAPLOC010000167.1 GCA_026692825.1 Planctomycetota bacterium
CTCGAACAGACGTCGGACTGTGCGTCCTGACCAGAAACCTGCTGACGCTGCACGACCACCTGACAACGGAATCGCCGAGCGCGGCTGCCGCCCCATGATTTCGCCTTCCAAAAGCCGGACAGTCTCTGAAACTGGTGGCAAAAGGGGAGTCGGCTGAAGCCGACTGAGATGGACAGGCTTCGCCTGAGCTGTTGGCGTTGTCAATCGCTCGTCGATAGACCGAAAGCCTCCGATGCGGTGTTTCAATCTGTCTCCACCGAACTCTGCCGAAGATGTCCAGACCGCGGCGTCGTAGGAACGCCGTCCGCCACATTGTCCTTTGTCGCGACGACGCTCCTGCGGCGTCGCGCCCGACGGCGCAGCCGGCGGTTAGGTCGGCGACCGTGACCCGCCGTTTGACTTCATCTTCGCCCGTGACACCGTTTCCGATACGGCGTTTCAATCTGTCTCCACTCAACTCTGCCGAACACGTCCAGACCGCGGCGTCGTAGGAACGCCGTCCGCCACATCGCCGTCCGCCACATTGTCCTTTGTCGCGACGACGCTCCGCGGCGTCGCGCCCGACGGCGCAGCCGGCGGCCAGGTCGGTAAGCGTAACCCGCGATTAGACTTCACCTTCGTGCGGCAAGCGTTTCCGATACGCCGTTTCAATCTGTCTCCACTCAACTCTGCCGAAGATGTCGAGACCGCGGCGTCTTAGGAACGCCGTCCGCCACTTGGCGCGACGACGCTCCGGCGGCTTCACTTCCACCGCTTCAGTTTCGCCTGAAATCCCGGGCGATCCAGCACTTCGCGATTTACGATGTGGTCCGGAAGCTCTCCCTTCGCAACCGCCAGTACCGACGCCACCACGTTTTGCCCTGTCGCCTGGAACACGTCTTTCGACGACGCGTTCCAGTGCGGTGTCAGAATCACGTTATCGAGCGCGATCAACGGATCGTCGGCTGGCAACGGTTCAACCGCGAATACGTCCAGCCCCGCGCCCGCGATCTGTCGCGACCGCAGCGCCTCAATCAGCGCCGGCTGATCGACCAGCTCCCCCCGGGCGATGTTGATGAAATACGCCGACGGTTTCATCGCCCCGAATTGCGCCGCCCCGAACATCTTCCGGTTTTCCGGGCGGGGCCGCGCGTGGACACTCACAAAATCACTCTCCGCCAGCAGCCGGTCGAGCGAAACCAGCTCGACTCCCAGCTCTCGCGCCTGTTCCAAACTCGCGTGCGGCGAATACGCCAACACCTTCATTTCGAATGGCGCGACCAGTCGTACCAGCTCTCGGCCACTGTGCCCCAGGCCGACCACTCCCAAGGTTCGACCCAGGATCTCGTGCCCCATCTCGGCGGCCTGCAGATCCCACCGACCGGCCCGCGTGATTCGTTCCTGCGGCATCAGCCGTTTCGCGAGAGCCAGCATGAACAACAGCGCGGTGGACGCCGTGGAGTGGTTGAGCGCCAGCGGGGCGTTGGTCAGTAGAACGTCGTTGTCGGTGCAGGCGGCGACATCGACTTTGTCATAGCCGGCCCCGGAACGGGCGACCACGACCAGCCGATCACGCACCGCCTCGACAACCTCCCGCGACAACCACGGACGCAGCAAAATCAGCGCGTCGACATCCCGTAACTGCTCCGCGGTCATCCGCAAGGAGTAAAAGCGGTTCCAGTATTCCGTGTCACCCGGCTGGGGAGCCTGATCGTGCAGAAAGTGGAACGCGACCCGAGGCTCGGCGGCCAGTCGATCCAGTGGCAAACCGCCGTAGGCGTCGCGCCCCTGTTCATCCAGAAAATCACCACTGAGGGCGATCTGGAACGGGGTTCCACGGGAATCGAGGTTCGGCATGCCGGTGGTTTCGCGGGGACTTAGGCGTCGACGATACACAACGTCCGGCCGAACGCTTCGCGCGCGACCTTTTCGGCGACCCCTCCAAGGAACGAGCTGATCTGGGCGCTGGTTCCGCGACGTCCGATGACAATCGTGTCGAAGTTGCCCGATTTCATCTCTTCAATAATCGCGAGAGCCGCCACCACCCGGGTCGATTCGGGAAGGCTTTCTTTCTGACAGCACGTGGTGTGAATGCGGGCGGCCGACACGCCGGCGGCCACCAGCGTCTGCTTCTGCGCCTCGAGCAACTGCTCGCCGATTTTCCGATTGATATCGGACCACTCCTGGGCGACGGACGCGAACGCCCCATCTGCCGTCGACCGTTCCACGATGAACTCCGGCAGCGATTCGACGACATGAAACAGCGTGACGCTCGCGGAGTCGGACTTTTCTCCCAGAATCAGCCGCGACGCGAACGAGACTGCTTTTTTCGAAGCTTCGGAATTGTCAACGGCAACCAGAACTTTCACGAAAGATCCTTTCCAGACTCAACGGGGGAAACCCGACTGATCTCAGTCGCGGTCCGCCTGTTCGAACGCACGGGAATGCCGCTCGGCAGGTCAGGCGAAATTTTCGCAGAGCGTCGCTTGCCGGGCAAGGGCCGGCAGAATCGACAGCATCGGCCGTGGGGTTTCGGGACGGGCTCTTCGCGTGGATTTCAATCCACGCGA
>JAPLOC010000168.1 GCA_026692825.1 Planctomycetota bacterium
AATGTCCCATTGCCGACGAACTGACCGCACTTCAAAAAAGTACGATCAATGACGTCATCATGATCGACGACTTTCATATGTTCGCACTACCGCCCCCAGAACCCTTTCGAGCGGAACACGGGCCATCGCTGGATGAAATCTTCGCCCTAACACGCAAGTTGCCGCAACAACGAATCTTTGTGGTAAGCGACGCGATGGTTTTGGCGGGGGGACAAATGTCCGAGTCGCTGGCCCAGTTCTTCCGGTTTCAATTGCGGTCTGTCGTTTCCCCCTGAATTTACGACTGACGCAGCCGTGATGCACTCCGGTATTACCACACGAACCGTCCGCACCAGGGTGTGGGCAACGTGACACTCCGGGCGGCATTCCAAAAGTTGCCGGTCGTGGCAACGACGGGAAAAGTCCGTGGTTGATTGCTGCTGACACCCAGCCTTGTTTCGGAGTGAGACCCACTTGTCGCGGGCCTCGCCGGAACCACGAGTTCAATGAACTGTGGCAGTGATCGGCGCGATGAACTGGCAATCGCAGCGAAAAACAGTACCACTTTCGCAGCCAAAAAGAGCCACCTGCCGAGTTGTGGAGTGCAACTTCTTCGTCACTCCACACTGCGACAAGATCGGGCCGATTGCGAACGACCACGTGAAAGTGATTGTCCATCACCGAAAACCCGAGAAACTCGCAGGCCATCAACCCGGCGAGTTCCGCCATCCGGCCAACTCGCCATTCATTGCGGTGATCGTACGACTGTCCAGAGTAGGGATCACGCCCCATCAAACGCGCCCGACGGACGCACCGGTTGATGCAGTGATAGACCCTGACCTCACTCGGATCAAACAGCAACTTTCGCGGGATTCGTGCCATGGGTTTATCCGATTCGCAAACCAGTTCGGCGACTGAACAGCCATCAACTCACGACATGGACATCAGACAACACGAATACAAATACCCACCATTTGAAGGATAGTCAAGTGTTCATGCCCAACTTTTTTGGACTGTGATTCAAGAATCGCTATAACCTGAACCCTCAGAACCAGTTGTGATTGACGCGATGCTCCAGCACATATACGTTAGTGCGCATACCTGTAGCCAAAAACTGAAGGTCGGCTGGTGGGTGGCCCCGGCTTTCCGAATTTCTCGAAACGAACCCGCGACAATAGTTGGCGTGTCTAGCCTGTGTTTGGGGAGCGCTTACGTTTTTCAGTATTTTTCGCTTTTGTACAGGGAGGGCCCCGTGCTTCGTGCGCTGGCCCTGACCAAGGAGGACTGATTCTTGGAAAAGCAATTAAACAACCATCCGACCTCATAAGAGGCATACATCACAACGGCAGAAATGGGCAGTCCCAATAACGCACCCCCACGGTCAAACACTCGCTCCACTTCCATTCCAATGGACCTCACCAACGAACTATCTCCGGCAAGGTTGGTAGACGCTATGACTATAGTCCATGTTACGAGACCACCAATTGGGTATCTCCATCTCCATGATAAAAGAGAAAACACAAACCCATAAATCATCCCAAAGAAAGCCACTTTCATCGAACCAACGGAATCAAACCCACCCGCCTGAAACCCGGGCTGAAGAATCAGTGCTAACGCACACGAAAGCAAGATGGTTAGCGGAAAGTCACTGATGAGACCCAGACTGCACAATAAAATAACGATGCCCACAATCAATGACAATCCGGCCTTTGCGGCAACCGCCAGATGCATCCATCCTGCAAGCTCGGCACCCATCGGAAGTGCAACGCACATCCCGATGCAGAGACGCATTACGACTACAACCCAAGTAATCGATCGACTTGTCCCACATTGATGTGTTCGCATCATCGTCTCGGCGTAGGGGGCTGATGGATTTCCCGCTCAAATCGTTCTCTGGCATGGATTCATCGTTTCGCTTTTTTGTTCAGGTATTTGTCGTAGACCTTGCGCTTGCAATGTGCTTGAATGAAATCCCAAAGGGACTTTGAATACGATTTATCCGACACTCCGGGAGGATCCCACCGCTGGGCACCTGCCCAAGCGACAAGATCTGAAACGTTGTCTTCGACCGTCCTACAACCACTCGGCGGGATCATTTCCTTTGTTGTTTTACTGTGGCCGTCAAAACCAGTGGGAAAAATCCATAGAAGTGTCCAAGACTGTTTGTTGGCTCCCCAGTTGTGCAGTGGCTCATGTGTAAGTGAACACATTGCGTCCACTTCTCTGCCTTCGAATATTGGTCGCGGAATTGATAATCCAGGAATGACTGGCCAATTCGAGGCTGCATCATCGTCACAGACATTTACTCCGAAATAGCCAACGGTGGGGTATTGACGACAAAAAGCAAGCATCAATTCCCTTGTCTCAGGAAATGTGTGCTTTGGGAACGGCGCACTGCCGGATTTGAATGAGGGAGGGTAGGCCGTGCATTGGTGTCGTTCATGCACTCTGCGCCAATCCCAACCACCTGGTTCTGGACGTCGGGAATAATCACTTGCAACTTCTACGAGTTCTTTCATTATGCAACGCAGATAGTCAAGACGGCGTTGGTCGCTCTGGTCGTCCATTCTAAGACCGAATGGATCAGTAGATGTCGTGCAGCGCGAGGTAATGTATTCATACAATGATAGGCCATCAGAATAACCGACAGGATCTCGCTGGATCCAACCGCCTAATCGGGGGTGAAGTACTCGATATCGAACGACGTAGAGGCGTGGGAATAACTCCCAACGGTAACTTGCATACAGGATCTCCCAATCAAACAGTGACGATACGCGCACAGCGAACGCCCCCGTCAGGAATGACACGGCTCCATACGCCGAATAGGCATATCTCTCCTGGCCCGCTCCCACCGATGTCGAGATTGCGACGGTATTCCAATTTGGATCTTGCGAAACGTACAGCCGCTCATTGAGCGTCCCGCCCCCGGTCGTGTCGCGATCTCGGACGACCAGGTCATCGATGTACCGCCGCCCCCAGACAAACTGCCGTTCGGCGGTGGCACCAGTTCGCTCTTCGACGACCTGCCAACCGGTCGAGTAGAGCATCCGGCGCGTCTCGCTCAGCACCCCAGCGGTGTAGGTCTTGCGGACCACTCGGAAGGTCCGTCCATCGTAGGCGTTTTCCTGGACGGTCTGACTCGTCGGTACATCGACGATTTTCAGCAGGCGGTTCCAGGCGTCGTACGTCGCCGTAAATCCCTTCGTCGGATCCGC
>JAPLOC010000169.1 GCA_026692825.1 Planctomycetota bacterium
GCTTCCTGACGGGCGCGGCTCGGATTCATGGCGCTTTGGTCGGGCATTCCACTCACATTGAGTCTTTGTGTAGAATTCACGGCACCAATCACGTTCCCCATTGCCGAGCCAGCGCGGGCATTCACCGTTCCCGCAGCTCGTCGCCGATCGATCGCCATGACCACCGCGCCCACAGACTTCAAGATGATCCCCGGGCAGACCGAACTCGATTCGATCGAGCGCGATCTGCGGTTTCATCCCACGAGGAACGACTCGCCGAGTTCGTTGACGGCGGCGCAGGTCGAACAATTCAATCGCGACGGATACGTGCGGGGTCTGCGTATTTTCAACCCGGAGGAAGCGACCGAGATTCGCACGTACTTCGACAATCTGTTGGCGAAAGTTCTGGCCGCTGGCGGGGACAGCTATTCCATCAGCACGGCTCACGCCCGCTACGGTCGGGTTTATGACCTGCTGACTCATCCCCGTATCGTCGCCTGCGTGAAGGATTTGCTGGGGGAAAATGTGATCGCGTGGGGGTCACACTTTTTCTGCAAGATGCCACACGATGGGAAAGCGGTCGCCTGGCACCAGGACGCCAGTTACTGGCCACTCACGCCGTCCAAAGCGGTCACCGTCTGGCTGGCGATCGATGACGCTGACGTGGAAAACGCCTGCATGCGGTTCATCTCCGGCTCACACCATTTCGGCCATCTCACGTATCGTCCCAGCAGCCCTGGGGATCACAACGTTCTCAATCAGTCGATCGACAACCCGGAACAGTACGGCCAACCGGTCGACGACGTGTTGAAAGCGGGGGAAATCTCGATTCACAGCGATCTGTTGCTGCATGGATCCGAGGCGAACGAATCGGATCGGCGGCGTTGCGGGCTGACCTTGCGCTACTGTGCCGCCGATGTCCGCGCCCACATGGACTGGAGTCTGAAGGGTGTGATCGTGAGCGGCAGCGACCCCAGCGGCCATTGGGGAAATCGGGCTCGTCCTGCGAGTGACTGAGCGCGCCACGGAAACACTGCCCCTCGTGATTGGCTCGAAGCTGGCGACTCGCGCCAGGAACAGGCGAAAGGAATTGCCCCATGTTCCCTCGATTTCCGACCAAAGTCGTGGCGTTGACCCTCCTCCTGGCATTGACTGGTTTCGTTTCGGTCTCGGGTGACGAGGCGGTGTGTTGCGAGCAACGCCTGCCGGCGAACGTCCTGTTTTTTGCCCGCATTCGCAACTTCGACTCATTCCTCCAGCGCGCGGAAGGCTCGTATTGGGGACAGCGCCTCACTGGCGGGACCTGAGTAACACGATTCAGGGCAAGCCCCAGTTGTCACCGTCGGAGAATCTCGGCGTCTGCCTGAAACTCTTCAACGTTCCGATCGCGTCGATTCTGCCGACCGAATTGTCGAAATTCCCCGGCGACATGACAATCGCGATTCTGGGAGATGCCTGTGCCGTCGACGGTGCCGTTCTCATGGTTCGATTCGCCAACCCGGAAGAGGCAGTTGCGTCGCGCGATCGGTTTGCAGGCAGTCTCAACGGTCAGGCGAGCCAGTCCCCTCCAGATGAAGTTGACCAGTCGTTGCCGCGATCCGTCCAGAAAAAAGAAACTTCGACCTGGCTAACGCAATACACGTTTCCCTGGCGCTCCGTGAACGTCAGGGAAGAATATCTGATCGTCGCGACATCGCCGACGACACTGGGCGAGGTTCTCAAGCGATGGAAGGACCGTGCCGGAGAAACACTTTTCTCCTGTCCGGAATTCTCGAGTACGATGAAGTCGGTGCGTTCCGGGCTGATGAATCGGAGCGGCGAAGTCGAATGGTGGATCCGCTTGGGAGACTTTCGGAAAATGGCGGATGACCTCGATGAAAACGAGAATGGAACGCCCGAATCGGCGATGAAACTTCGATTAGGTAATGCAACCGCGATTACGGTCTCGGCTCTGGCCATGCTGCACATGGAACTGCCTTCAGATGCCTCACATCTGACAGGTCTTCATCTGGATGACGCGGCGATCGAAGCGGGTGCCGTCACACTGAAAGATGACAGATTTGATGTTTTGGGACAAATCTCGATTCGATTCGATGGCGAAAATGCCGCCGATGGGGCAGCGCCTCTCGTGGAGTTGCCGGACATTGAATCGGACAGAACGGCTGCCGAACCCGTCCTTGCCCCCGCCGTGTTGAAACTCGTTCCCAACTCGGCGATTCAACAGCGATGGAAGATTGAGTCCCGAAAAAGTCTCGTTGAGTTGCTACTGAGATACAAGTCGAAGAGCGACCGGAAACGAGGTGAGCGCTGGATTGCGAAACATTCGAACGTGCTGGACGAATGGGTCAAATCGTCACCTCCCGAGCTGGCTTTCACGGAACAGGTGGACGATTCGGTGCGAGTGACCCTATTTCGGCTGCGCTCTGCGAACGCGGAATAACATGGTATCGTCGAAACGAATTCTCTCCGGACAACGACTGGAGTCCGCGTCGGGAGATGCGAAGCGGTCGAGGTTTTGACCGATCAGTTCAAGCAAGCCCAATTCATTCCGGCAGCACTAGTTTCCACTGGTGAGGTTCAACGTGGTGGTAGTAACTCGTGCGGTCAACGCCCCTGCCAAAATCCCGAATCACGGCTCGCATGCGAAACGGCAACAACGTGAATTCGATTTTCGCCGCACCGGTAGATGATGGAGTACGGGAATCCTCGAACCAGACAAATGCGATGAACACCATCGAATGTCGCGAACAATCGCGGATTCCCCGCCACGATCTTTAACGCGACGTCAATTGCTGCGGAGAATTTCTCGGCAACCTTCGCATTTCGCTTGAGGTACCAATCGAATGCGTGATCATAGTCGCCACGGGCTGCGGGCAGAAACTCAATCGTTTTCATTCGGTTTGGTTAACCGTGCGCGTGCCAGCGAATCGGCTTTGATTTGTTCCCACGGAATGCTCTGAACAGCACCGGCGTCCAATTCGGCTGACCTCCGTTGAATCTCTTTCGTCCAGACCTCGGTCAATGGAGGAACAGAATTCAACGGCACCGAATCCCACAATTCCTCTATCAATTGAATTCGCTCAGTGACCGGCAGCAGCTTGGCGTCTTCCAGGAGTGATTGGTAGGTCGGCATCGAATAGTCCTTGGATGAAATGAATCGCAATCCATCAGCGACATTATCCAGCGAATGCTGGCGGGCACGATCGGCCGCAGGGCGGTGTGAACGCAGTCTATGCGCGGATTTGTGATTCCGTCGGACACCGAGATCGATCATCTCTTCTCGATCCGCGTGCTGTTCCCTTCCATGCGGAACATCGCGACGCCCTGCTTGTCTTGCGCTAGAACTCTCCAATCGAGTTTTCCGCTCTCTTGGAATCGGTACTGGCTCGTCACCTTGATGTCGTTCGGTTCGACGCCGGTCCAAAGCAGCGTTTGCGATGCTTCGTCCCAGCGACCGGTCGATTCGTTGGCCTGCCCCAGCGAATTGAACCACCATCCGCGATAGTTCCGCTTTTCGGCGTCGAAGGTGAGCAGCATTGTGGCCGAAGTCTTGTCCGAGTGCTGAACTCGCTCAGGGATGAACCGTCCGCCCAGTTCACGCGTGGAGATCGACTCGGCCGAACCACGTTTCTCTTCGGGAGTCCATACGGCCTTCGGCAGCAGATACTCGCTTCGCCAAGTGCCGAGATATCGGTCGAGGACTTTCATTTCCGCCGATCGGTCGCTGACGTCCGTCGCCGGCAACACAGGCTTCGGTGTCGTTTCGGCATCCTTGCGGAGCGTGTTCAGGCCGCTCATTTCCCCGACGGACTTCCCGTCGCGATCGGTGAATTGGAACTTCCAGCGCTCTTTGCCCGCCACCGAGAAATCGGCCGTGACGGTGGAACGGGCTCCGCTGGCGTCCGGGCGGGTCAATGAGGTCATCGTGGACGACTTCGCGTCCCAAGTCATCTCGGCTTCGCTGATCGAGCCGGTCGAAAGAAACGTCCAACTCCGATAGGTTTTCCTGGTCGTGTCGAACGTGAAGAGCGTCAGGATCTCGACACGGTTCTTTCCATTGTCGGACAGCATGACGCCGGTCTGTTCGACAAACCGTCCCCCCAGAATCCACTGAGCCGTCGATTCACTCTCAGTGAATTCGTTGTTCGTGAACACCACGTCCCAAGTCCCGACGTAATTCTGCAACGCCTGAAGTTCAGGGACATCCTTGGCCGGCCCAGCGACTTCCGCATTGGTCACTGACTGGCTGGCAACGGCCGCCAGGAAAAAACCCACTGCCAGAAGTTGTTTCATCGAAGGGGCTCCAGGAAGACGACGGTTAACGGACTGTGGAAACTGATTCGTCACAATGTCTCATCCCGGACCGCGCGGAGTAAAACCAAGCTGCGGAACCACACCGTGATGGCACGGCGGTTGTACAATCCACCCGGCCGCATCGTGGCAGAACGCCGCACTGGAGATTATCTCAAGTCGTCGCGGCGTTGTCACTCCGTTTTCGGCACCGGAGCATCGGCGCTATTCTGCCGACCATCCCGAACTCCCCGTTCGAACTGGAATCAAGGTGGACTATGAGCAAATCCGTCCCGAAAGCGCCCCCCGACAAGGTGGCGCTTTATGAAGCCGTCCTGGCGACGATCCCCGAAATCGAGCGCAAGGGCGCGACGATGCCGTACACCGCGGTGAACGGGAATATGTTCAGTTTTCTGACTCCGGAGGGGTCGCTCGCGCTCCGACTGCCCGAGGCTGAACTTGCGACGTTTCTCCAGCAACAGCAAACGATGCTGTGCGTCCAGCACGGCGTCGTGATGAAGGAATACGCTCTCGTCCCCGCGGCTTTGCTGGAGAACACGCGGGAGCTCGCGAAATTCCTGGAGATCAGCCATCGGTACGCCTCTTCACTAAAAGCCAAGCCGACCACCAGGAGGAAAACCACCCCTTCCGAAAAAAAGAACAAACGTGGCGGCGGAACAAAATAACGTCAATCGACGGAATCGCCCGCACGGCGAATGTCGTCTGCGACCGGAAGCTCGGCACAGCGCCCCTGGAGTCAGCGGTCAGCCGCTACCGCTGTCTGCCGCCATCGGTTAGAATCACACCTGCCGCGCGGTCCATTGAGATTTCGCGGTGCCAGTTCGAGTTGTCGGACGACAAGAGACAGCGCAATCCAGCGAATGCTGGCGGGCGCGATCGAGAGTAAGCCGACGCGTCACATGCCCCTGTGGGCCTGTGGCGCGTCGGCTTTTTTCGTTGGTAGGTCGCGCGACAACCTCGTTTGGCGATAACGATCAATCTGAGTTTCCACGATCCAGGAGAATGTGATGCGAACACGACGAAGCGGTTTCAAGGCGTTGACCATTGTGCTGGGGGGCCTGTTGGCCGCTGTGATGATTTCCAGCACCAGTTCTGCGGTCGACATCATCGACGACCCGATGCAGATCGATGAACGGGCCGCACAGCTCATTCAGTCTTCGAATTCACTCTGCTGGGAGATGCACCGCTTTCACCAACGGCAACCGGATTTTCGCGAGGCGTATCAGGCGACCAAAGAAATCTGGTCGCGGGCTCGGCAGTTGCGCGACGCTCTGCGCTCTGGCACCGTGGAAACCGAAGTTCTGGTGCAGAACATGACTCAGATCGACGAGATCTTTACTCAGGTCGAAACCTCGGTGTCGAAGTGGGGCAATGGCGATCGGTCGCTTGTCGCTCCGAACAGCGGACCGGTTCAGAGAACTGTGGTGACGCCAGGAGTGGAGATCGACATTCCGTTCGTCGGAATCGTCGGGGGGGGATCGCGGG
>JAPLOC010000170.1 GCA_026692825.1 Planctomycetota bacterium
GGACGTGTGCGATCGCATTGCGATTCTGGACGGGGGCGAACTCAAGGTCTTCGGACGGGTGCAGGATCTGCTGAAAGATCAGGGGGTGACCCAGATCAAGACGTCGAAACTTCCTGAAAATGTCGTAGAGGAGGTTCGGGCGCTGCTGGCGAAGCATGGTGGCAGCGTGATGGAAGTCGACAGCCCGACAACAACGCTCGAAGAACTGTTCGTCAAGACGGTTCGCGACAGTGCGGCCCGGCCTGGACAGCGGTACATACCCCCCGCCGCCTGAGAGTGGTGTGGCCCCCTTCCCCGACCCCAGCCGAATCGCGATCAGAGTCTTTCGGAGAATTCCATGTCGTTGTCTTTTGACCCGAAACCGTTCGACATCGTCGCCGGTTTCACCCAATGGGGCGTGGTCTGCCTAGTGGTCGCGGGGATTGGCTGGGCGGTCGCCGCCCTGTTGATGTTCCTGCAAGGGGGTGCCCCCGGCCTCGCTCGGCTGGTCGACCAAACACTCGACGTGTTTCGCGACTTCGTCCAGACCTCTCCCCGCCGGGTGTGGGCGTTGACGGTCCACACGTTCCGTGAAGCGTCGCGCCGCCGGGTGCTGTGGGTCTTCGCGGTTTTCGCCGTTCTGTTTATGTTCGCCGGCTGGTTCATGCCGGAAATGAAACAAGACCCCGAAATGGCGGTCAAGAATTACGTCAGCTTCGTCCTCCGCACGATCTCGTGGCTGACCGTTCCCGTTGTGCTGCTCTTGGCATGCTGGGGATTGCCCGAAGACATTCGCGCCCGTTCGCTACACACCGTCGTCACGAAACCAGTCCGACGTCATGAGATCATTCTCGGGCGGATCTTTGGCTTCCTCGGAATCGGGCTGGCGATTCTGGTGATTGTCGGCGCGGTGGGACATATCTGGATTCTGCGACAGGTTCCCGCGGGATATTCCGCGAATTTGGCCGCCCGTGTCCCGGTGTTTGGAGAATTGCGCTACCTGACGCGTGAAGGGGCCACGGAAGACGAGAACAGCAACCAGGCAACCGGCGTCAATGTCGGCGACGAAGTGATGTTTCGGCAGTTCGTCGAAGGGAATACCAAAGCCCGCGCGATCTGGCGGGTCAAGGGAATCAATATCAATCAACTCGCTAGTGGCCAGTTGATCTTCGAGTCGGCGTTCCAGTCGTTCCGTACTCACAAGGGAAAGATCGATCAGGAACTCCTCGGGCAGTACACTCTGGTCAATCCGAAATCGGGGGTCCGGGTGCCATTGCAGCCGTTCTTCAATCGCGAATTTCGGCGGAATACCTACAACGTTCTCGACCGCAACGCCCGCAAGAACGCCGCTGGCGATTCGAGTGTCGAGCTCAAGGACGAACAAGGCCGAGTCATTGATCTGGGCAAAGACCTGCTGAGTGACGGGGAGCTTGACGTCGAAGTCGCCTGTCTCTCCCCCGGCCAGTTTCTGGGCATGGCCCGTCCCGACCTGTTCATCCGCCTTCCCGATCGATCGTTCTTCACGAGTTATTCGAAGGGTCTGTTTTCGATCTTTCTGATGCTGACGATGATCGTGGTGCTGGGGGTGACCTCGGGCTGCTTCCTCAAGGGGCCGGTCGCCACGATGCTCACCCTGTTTGTGTTCCTTGTGGGACGCTGGGCGCACGCGTTTTTCGAGCAGATCACCAGCGACAAATTCGTCGACAACCCCAAGATTCAGATGCGGGGTCGGGGGTTGTTCGAGTCGCTCTACCGGCTGCCGACGCATATCTCGCCGCAGATCGATGTCGAAGACACTACGACGCAGCGGATCATCAAAGCGGTCGACAATGTGGAACTCAACGCCCTGTGGGGAGTGAAACACCTGTTCCCCGACTTCACCCAATTCGACACAACGCCGTACGTAGCGAATTCGTTTGACGTCCCCTGGGCCGAGGCGCTGTTGCCCAACCTGGCGACAACCATCGGATTCTGCGTGCCGTGGATCATCGTGGGGTACTTCGCCTTGAAATCCCGCGAATTGGAGGCCAAATGAACAACCTGACTTCGTTCCAACGGAAGCTGGTGTACATCACCGGCATCCTGATTCTGCTAATCCCGATCACTTGGCTGGGGATGCCCCCGGAACCTGGTGCCGACAACCGGGTCAAGCCCGGCAGCGGTGGCAAACTGTCGCAGTTGCGACAGTCGGAAGAGCTGGGAGAGACGTCCTTGGGGAACGTCGATCCAACCAGTTCAACCATGAACCTGCTGCTGCTCGGCTTTCGCGGGATCGCCACCAGTTCGCTTTGGATGGAGGCGCAGGATCAGCAGAAGCGCAAGGAGTGGGCCGAACTCGATTCGACCATCAAGTCGATCGTCCTGTTGCAGCCGCACTTTTTGAAGGTGTGGCACTTCCAGGGCTGGAATCTCGCCTACAACGTCTCGGCGGAGTGGGACGCGGTCGCCGACCGTTATTACTGGGTCAAGCGCGGTGTGAAGTTCTACATCGAAGGGAAAGACCGCAACGAGAAGTTCCCTGAGCTGTACTGGTTCACGGGGGACACGCTGGGCAAGAAAATCGGCCGGGCCGACGAGTGGAAAGAGTTCCGCCAGTTCTTCCGCAGCGACCCCGACAAAGAACAGTATCCCAACGGGATCGATCCCGACGTAAAGCAGTACGGCAAGGAAGACAACTACCTCGAGGCGCGGGAGTGGTTCCTGAAAGCGAACGAGGTGGTTCAGACGTACAAGAACCGTCAGCACATCATGGCCGAGCCATTGTTCCGGTTTTACCCGGCACGTGCGCTGATTGACTATGCCATGGCATTGCAACGCGAGGGGAAATTTGGAGAAGAGTCTCGGGCCTCGTGGGAAGATGCCTTCCACGAATGGGCGGAAGTCTACGGCCGGCAGGAGTTTGAATGTCCGATCGGCACGATCCACATGGAACTGCAGGAAGATGAAGTCGCCGAGTGGCAGGCGAAAGACGCCGAGGAGCCTCAGGAAGTCAGACGCTATCTGAACTGGGTGGCGCGGTACCAGGACATGTGCAACTACCGGTACTGGCGGTCGCGCTGCAAGATCGAGGGTGAGAGGGACATGGCGGACGCCCACCGCGACCTGTTTGACGGCGAAGAGGCGTATCGGAAAGCGGACTTCGACACGGCGATTGAAACCTACAAGCGCGGGCTGACGAAGTACGAAGCGATGCTGAAACTGTATCCCGACCTAAAAGACGACGATAACACGATCGAAGAGATCATGGTCGCCCAACTGTTCTGGCGGGACTGTTTGCGAATTGTCGAAGGGGCGGAACCGTCTGACGACGAAGATTTCCCGCTCAAAGACGTGTGGATCAGCCACCAGAACCGCAAGCCGCAGATGGTGGAGGAGTTCCAGCGTCGCCAGCGGCGGTAGTCAGTCAATTGTGTGTGACGTGGGAATGAATCGGTTTGGTGGATAGCGCGGCACCAAACCGATATTTGACCGCGAACGATTGAATTTCAAGCGAGATAAAATGGCGACAGGAACCCCTCCCAAGGCGGCGACGCCTCCCGATCCCGCGACACCCACTCCGCCGGCCCAGGGAGTCGCCAATAATTTTGTCAGCCCCCAGACAGCCCTTTCGCTTCCGGTGGCATCAGGGGCGATTACTTTAACCTGGCAGATCGCTGCGCGGCTGGTACCCAATTATGGCACCTCCGCCTGGGTGCCGGTTTGCCTGTCAATGATTGTCGGCATCCTGTTCTTCTGTTCGAGTGACCCGGTTCAAGGGACGTTTCGGGATAAGGCGATGCTGTACCTGTCGGCATTCTTTAACACCGTCTTTCTCGCCGCCTCCGTTTTGGGACTCTCGACCGCTGTCGCTCCGACTTCGCCCCCGAAGCCTTAGAGATTATTTCCTGCCAACGAATCTCGATTTTCGAGCAGGTTATGCGGCAGTCAGTTTTCCTCAACCGCAGGAATCGGCAGTTTGCCTTCCTTCCAGGCCGCCGCTTCCGCACTGTCGGCGGGGGCCGATCGAATTCGCACCCGGAAGGTGCGTGAATTCCCCCCTCGACCGCCCCGCATCCGCTTCGTCACCACCTGTCCCGCCAGGTTGGATGACTTGTTGGAATCGAGCGTCGACACATACCAATCGGCGTAGGTTCCCGCGTCGGTTTCCACCGTCACATGAAACGCCATCGCCCGCAGCGGTGAGACATTGGTCAGTTTCCCCTGCACCTCCAGCCGGCTTCCCGCTTCGTCGGCCCGATTCACCGCCGACATTTCCACCGTCCCTACGTTTTCGTGCGTGACCGAGATCCGTTTGGGCTTCTCGGGATCGATGACCACTTTTTGTTTTTTGATGGCGGCTTCAATCGTCGTGCGAAAGTCTCGTTCCACCTCGGCGGGGGTCTTGCCAAACGCCTCGCGAAAGTCGGCCAGTCGATGTTCGGGGTCTTCTTTCACCAGCGTCTGCTTGGCCGCCAGAATCCGCACATAGGCTCCGTATTGTGCCCGGTATTTCGTCACCAGTAGCCAATGCAGCGCCCAGGCGCGACCGTACGCCTCTCCCGCCAGGACATCCCCCGCGAACGCTTGGTCGTTCTGCAGGATCGATTCAAAACTGACCCGGTCGGCACTGCGTACCTGCCGGGCGTAACGCGGGCTGACCAGGGTCGGCCCGATGCTGACCTTCCCCTGATTCGCTTCGAAGCCGGTGGCCAAACCCTCATCGAACCAGTGGGGCACCGCGGAGACGCGCTGAAAGATGTTGCGGTTGTACGACAACTGATGGATCGCCTCGTGCAACGGAACCTCAAACGTCCGGCACTCGGACAGGCGAATCGCCAGCATGTTCGTGATCCCGGAATAGAATCCCGAAATCCGCCCCACCGAGAGTCCCTGTCCCCCGGTGATCGACTGGGCATATTTCTCAAAGTCAGGCTGCGTTTCAAAAATCAGTACGGGAAGCAGATGGGTCGGTGCTTCAACGCGCAGCTTCGCCTCTTTCGCGAAGTTGGCGAAGGCGTGATCGACGTTTTTGAAAAACGACGCGACCCGCTGCAGGAAATTTTTTGCCCGCGCTTCGCTCGCCCGAGGGAGCGGCGTGCCGACGACCAGCACGTAGACGTACGGCTCTTTCACCAGGGTGAATGTGAGATCGTCGCCAAAACGGTCGACCATCCGACGGGCGACCTCATCCCCCGACAGCGGCTGGGGACCATCCTGGATTTTCCGCTCGACCACCGCACCCTCGGCGACAATCCGAAACTGTCCATCCGCCAGCTCCAGCGCCATCGCCCCCTGCCCGGTCCCCGCGAGTCGGGCTTCGATCTCCTCTTCGCCCCCTGCGGGGAGCCGAACGCGAAAGATGTCTGCCGAAAGCTGAGTCGACGGCAGGCCGAGAAACACCAGCGTGAATGCCAGGAGCCAGCGAGCGAGTCGTGGCGATTTCATGAGGTCGGGTAGCGACGATCTCCGGGCCGTTATTTGGCGAATCACGCGAGACCTCCTCAGGTTCCACCGTTGAATGAAACACGAACATCGTTCCAGCAGCCTATCACAGGAAATAGGTCGGCAAGCGTGAACGGCTTCGCGGCGGGGGAATCGAGTACTGAGATCATGTGTGGCCACGGTGCGTCCGAAAAGCACACTGTTGGGTTGTTTGTCTGCGAGTCCATTTTGCGTTCAAGGTGAAACAACTACAACCCCCCACGCACCACGTCTTCAAGTCGCGCGCGAAACGCTTCGAAACTGCTCATGCCGATCCGTGTAAAATCGATCTTGTCTGTTTCGAGTTTTTTCAGAATTGCGACACGCGTGGCCGCCCCTTCGAGCAGGTTTTTGAGTTCCGTTTTCAATGCTGCGGGTGATCGGTCATTCCCAGATCGTCCTTCCAGCCCCTGACAATGCTGATACGGGTGGGATTTGAAGCAACAGATCAACCAGGCTTCGGATTTCGGTTTCGGGATCATTGGAACTCCGCGATGAAAACTCTCTGCTTCAAATCCACGCAGCATTGATTGGAATTTGTCGTTCCATTCCCCTCGACCAGTGGACGCCGTCCCATCCGCATCGCGGAACAGGACCGCAATCACTGGAGAAGCTGTCTTGATTTCGAGGTCAATCGCACATGCGGCCAGCGCACGCGCGTTTTGATAGAAATACGCTGTCTCTTTTGGCGACTTTTTTCCGGGAAGTCGCGACAGCTTCTTGTTGGATTTCAGTCCCCGAGCGACTTGTTCGAGCCGTCCCTTGGAGACGAAAAACACCCGCCCCTCTTCCAGGGGAGACTCACCCGTCGTTAGTGAGACAATCTGATCGACAGCAATCGCGAGTGGACCATGGAAAAAATCTGCACGGTCACACTGTGACATTTGGTTTGTGCAAACACCGAGGTCAGTCGGACCTTCACCGCTCAGGAGCAGGTTCATTGCGCTTGAGTCTCGCGATTTCATCGGTCAATTCGGCCAAACGGGTATCGACAAACGCTTCCCCGGGCCCCATCACCTTGAGTTTTTCCGCCTGAGAAGGGATCTCAAAGAACGGTATCGCCCGCGTGCTTCCAGACTTCGTTCGATAGAGATAGATCACCCCGTTGCGCGCGGTGTCATCGTCAAGGTAATTCAAAATCAGCGGGCTGTGGGTTGTCACCAGAACCTGTTGTTTCGTCGCTACCAGCGAGTCGATGACAAACTCGATCAATTCAGGATTGATCCCATTTTCAATTTCATCGAACAATAGAAATCGATTGGAACTTGCCAATTCCGCCAGAATGGCAATGAGCCGCAAGGTGCCATCATTGACATGCGCCGCCTGCGTCCGGAGGCGATTCCGACCGAAGTCTTCGTTCACATGAAACTGCTTCCATCCCGACCGAATGGACTTCGCCACCACATTGCGGAAGTTCGGATACGCTTTTCGCAAGCGCGCGGAGAGTTCAAGGCGACCTCCCGCTTCCAATTCAAACAGAAAGGCGGAAAGGTTTCGACCGCCGTGGCCCAACGACCCTTCCGCAGTACGCGTTCGTTGACGCAATCGCTCCGGAGTGAGAGTGTCCAGCGATTCTGTCAGAAGAAAAAACCGCTTGCAGGTCTGAATCGATGCGGGAAGCAATTCATCCTTCAAGATGGAAAGCACCGACCCCTCGAATGTGAAATTCGCGGGTGATTCCCACGGCTTAAAGGCGGGTTTGGCCCCGCGTTTGGAACGACGACAGCGAATCACCTGTGGGTCAGACTCAAGAACGAAATCGCCCATTTCGATTCGTTCCTGGCTGCAGGATCGTGTCGTCGGATTGTACGAAGCTGCCCAGGTTCCCGCGCGGCCGCTGCCGTCCTCTTCCACCAAGTGGACACAAAAAGTGATTTCCGGTCCGGTGGCCCATTTCGACAGAATCTCTCCCGATTTCCAGTTTCGCTCGTCCAGCCATTCGGTGATATTGCCACGCACCAGTTGTGCAAGAAAGTCAAGGAATTGGAGGACTGTGGATTTGCCCGATCCATTGAGTCCGATCAGACAACTGAATTTCGACAAGTCGAGCTTCAAATCGACCAGCGACTTGAAGTTCGTGACTTCAAGCCGAGAGATCCGAAGGTCAGCAGAACGCGGAGAATTCTTGGGCACTGGGGGTTCGAGCCGTTGAGGTCGGCAGTCGGTATTTTCTCGTTCAATTGCGAACTCGATGTGACGGATCAGTCATAC
>JAPLOC010000171.1 GCA_026692825.1 Planctomycetota bacterium
ATATAGTCGCCAGGTTTGCGAATATTGACAAAGTCGCTCATCGGCAAACGTGATTGAACGGATTTGCCGAATGAAAGAGGGCCATCTGCTTTGTTTGCGGCGGCAATTTCAATCGAACGACGAGTTTTAGCTCTCGTCGGAAGCAGTGTACCTGTCTCATCTGTCACTTCGAATAGCCACTGAGCCTGACGGTGCGACCCGTGAGAAATGGGAGTCAGATCCAGCCAAATGGGAATCCGTTCAACGTCTGCTGAATTGAGCGTGGCGGTGATCGTGGGGAGTGAGCGTGTCGTCGCGTGCAATTCCTTCGGCAGTTCCAATTCAATGACGAGCGGGTCGGGTTTGTTCTGCACCCGACGCAGGGCCGTCAGCAATTCGAGGTTATTGCACAATCGATCGACGAGCGTATATTCCATTTCCAAAAATTCATCCGGCTCGCGGCTATTGTTTCCGCGTTTTTCCATTTCAGCACGGAGTTCGGTGATCTGATTTTCGTCGTGCTTCAGTTTTGCCTTCAAATGCGCTTCTGCATCCGGTCCGCCGCGCGAGACAATTTGCAGCAGAATCCGTTCAAAGTCATTATTGAGGACATGCGCGAAAAAATGGCGTCGAAGTGCAGTGGTATCGAGCTGATCGACCAGTTCCGCAATGGATTTCTCCGGTTCGCCTTTCTGAAAGGCCACGATCGTCACGGGAAAGAGAATCGTAGCAGCCAGGACGAATCCGAAAATCAGGCTGGCTGAATGTGCTTTTGTGAGTCGACTTGTTGGCATCGTTAAGATCGACCGAAAGGGAATTCGTTCTCGTCGCACGATTTCATCTGCGTGCTGGACGTGTCGGTACTCTCCAAACAGAACGACGATTGTCCGTAGTCGTCGATTGGGACACTTGCCGGAGTCTATCGTCTCTGGCTGTTCCATCGAAGATCAAATTCCGCCTGCCCGGGCTGGTCGGCTGGTCCAGGCATCGCGTCGGTGGCGACCATCGAAATTCGCGCCGCCAACGCCAGAACTCGGACCTGTCCCAGGTCCTCCCGATCCGCAGGTCCGCGGCAATTCGCCCGACATCTCCGCCCCCCAAAAAGCCTTCAAATTCCACTTAGTCTACAACTGGGACCGCGGGCTGGACGACGACGCGACGACGCCCGAGGTACGGTGGTAGCTGTCCATTCTCTACACGGGGAGTTGTCTTCTCGGATTGCGATTCCGATGGATCGGGGATCTAACTGGCATGTGTTGCGTTCGAGTGCCGGGGACTTGGCTTCCGCTTGATCGATGCCTGTTGGAGGCCAGTCGCGCTAAAGACGGATCAGAACGATTCGCTTGCCAAATCCCAGGTTATCCATCCGGAACCGGGATGATGTGGTCCAGCGTCCAGCGTCGCATTGGCCGGTGGGGTGAGTCCGAGTCAATGTTGCGGGCACCCACCGATCCACGGGAAGGGCGTGAACGGGTTTGATCGTCCCGTCCCGGATGGTAGTCGATGGATGTCCCCGGGTCGGTAGGGTCACAGAAAAGTAGGGGGGAACCACGAAAGGCACGAAACACACGAACACTGACGGACAGAAAATGAAGTAAAAGAGAACCGCACGGGAAGGAGAGAGTCAACGACTGGGACCGGACCGACGCAGCCAAGATGGAATCATTTCCCTTGACCCATCGGACCACTTGGACTCACCAACGCACCAAGATAGTCTGTACCATCTGTTCCTGTTCCTGTTTCTTGTTCGTGTGTTTCGTGCCTTTCGTGGTTTCCTCGTCCGTCCAAACGTCAATTGGCAAGGCGTTTCACAATCGCCTTCGACCGTATCGGGCGCCCATCAGGCGAACCCAGAATGGAACGCCACGCGTTGCGCATGTGACGCGAAAAGGGATCGCAATGCACTTTGCGGCGAATTCACCCCCAGCGGGGCAGTGCGGCTGATGGGTGTCACCGGGCTCGGACGCGCCGGTGGCGGCCCCAGCCGATGAAGTTGTCACGGCGAGAATGGCCGCAGCCGACGGCGCAACTCCCGAGTTCGACGCCGACCGGGAGCCAGAGCCAACGCCGTATTCATCCTCAGTAGGTCGCCCGCAGACGCCTCGCGTTCGATCGTGGGGCGTTTGTCGTTCGGGAGGCGGCGGTTCAACGAAGGCGGTGGGCCGAGCGGGAACTGTGGCCAACGTGGGCGGCGCTGCCGAGGAGAAGCCCGACACCACAATCACCGGGGTTGAAAGCGATGCTGCCGAAAAGTCCTCCCGAGACCTCGGCGATGTTACTGCAGAGTCGCGTTTTCGACGTCGTCGCTCGAATAGGATTCGTAGAACTTCTTTCCGATCTGGTCGCTGAGGGCCGACAGGAACATGTTCTTGAACTCGTCCTGGCTGATTTCGTAGACCGATTTCTCCGGCCGCGACGGAAACCGCGAGCGAAATTCGGTTGTGTAGATCGGTTCACCGTCGGTCTTGTCTTCATTCATCTTGAAGACGTTGATGACGGCGTCGCAGCGCCCCTGGTACAGGTCTGAAGACTGCGCCGCAAACAGGCTGAAGTCTTTAATGTCGATGTGCACGACGTAATCGAGATTAAAGGCGGCGGCCACTTCCGTGACTTTGCTGTAATTCGGGTTCTTATCGAGCCAGACTTCGACCCGGTCGGGATCGAAGACTCGGATTTTGTGGTTGTTGAACTGCAGTGCCAAGGCTTTGGCAAGTTCGACGTCGACCGCTTCGTTGTCCCGCTTCAGTGTCTTGGGGGCGTAGCAGACTATCGCGGTCGTTTTTCCTTTTTCCGAGAGCGAGAGTTTCGTTCTTTTATGAAAGTCCGGCTCATTTTTCGGTGGGCCGTGAAGCAGATAACCCAGTAGAGTCGTCGCATTCTCGCCGAACGCGGGAATCTGCGACCGGCCTGTCCGCTCCACCCCGCCGTCGGCGTCCCGCCGCTTGCGCACCAACGTTTCAATGTTTTCGTCGGCGACTTCAATGGCCGAACTCTCCAGCATACGGGCGTAGGCGATATGCATATGTGTGTCCCTGAGTGACTTCAGCAACGGCGCTGCCAGCTTCGAGTCGAGCCCCAGAGTTTCGACGGTTTCCTGTGCCTCACTGAGAATCTCAAGTGCTGCATACGGATTCATTTCGGCTATCTTCTCTGCCTTGTCCTTGGCTTGGTCAACATGAGTTTCTAGCTTTTTATATATCAGCCGGCAACGAAAATCTTCGGAATTTGTCCAATTCACACCCGAAAATGCGGCCGACTCATCACCAGCACTTTCCTCCAATTCACCGATCGACGGTTGGTGGCGAAGTGGGGCTAACAGCTCGTTGTCTTCCGAAGGCGATCCAAGCGTGTTCGGTATCGATTCAACTCCGTCGTCACTCGACGCCGACTGGGAATTCGATCCCACTAACCGAGTTGCTCTCCGGTCTGGCAAGTACGCACCATCAGGTTCCGCCGCACTCTCCGATTGATCGTACGAGCTCGCAGTCATCTCACTGGGGTAGCTGGAAGTGTTCGAAAACATCGGCAGCCCCACGGCGATGGCCACAATGCACGCGATTCCGAACGGGATCGGTCCAGTACACAAGCCGGTGATCGCCCAGCCGCGTCCCACGAATTCTGATTGTCGCTGACGCAGCCGCCAAAGTGCAGCGACGCCCAGGGCTATTGCTCCGCCACCACCCAGCAAAACCATTGTCCCAAAGCCGACCAGCGCCCCGAGGGCAATTGTCGAGTCGAGCTGTGTCGCTGCCCGAGAACCGTCGCGAGGATGTAGGCCACGGGCGAGCCCACGAGCAGCATGCATGCGACGATCCCCAGGATTCCTGAGGTCATCGCCAGCTTCGACCGCCGCGGACGAGAGGAGAGCGCCGGAGCCGATGTTTGATGGGCCAGCGGTGATCCCGTGGGAACAGCCCCCAACCCGAAGTCTGTCAAAGGCTCGGCACAACTGCCGCCTGCGCTTCGTAACCGTGCCTCCAGCGCGCCGACGAGTGCCAGCCGCTCACTTCTTGAGACCACGCCGATAAGCACGCGATCGAAGGCGTCGAGGCGCTCGTCGAGGGGCGACTGTGCTGTGGGGCCAGGGCGATTGCGCCACATTGGGTAATCTGCGATGATTGGGCGACAAGCTTCCCAAGACCACTGATGGACGTTG
>JAPLOC010000172.1 GCA_026692825.1 Planctomycetota bacterium
ACAGGGACTGAAGACCCTTCCGATCATTCAGCGGATTCTGTCGAGCAATCTATTTTTCTCCCGGCACGCCCTTGCGCGCAAGGTCAAATCTCCCGTCGATCTGGCGGTTGGATTCTTGCGGGCCTTGTCGGGTACGACAAATTTTGTGAAGCTCGCGCAGGATCTGGGAGAACTCGGGCAGGATCTCTTTTTCCCCCCCAACGTCAAAGGGTGGGACGGAGGGCGGGCCTGGATCAATTCGTCGACGCTGCTCGGCCGGGCGAACCTGATCAAAGGTCTGCTCGATTCCGGGGCGACGCGTTTCAACGGCGGTTCACTGCGCGACTTTCTCACCCGACAGGGAGCGAGCGATTCGCAAGCCATCGTCAATCGGCTGGAAGAACTGCTGTTCGCCGTCCCGTTGCCGCCGGCCGCCCGCGCGCAGACAGTTGAACTCATCGATCGCCAGACGGGTGATCGCGAAAAACACCTCCGCGACGCGCTGCACCTCGTTTGCACACTCCCCGAATTTCAGCTCGCCTGAAGCAACCTGCGATTGTTCAGCGAACCGAGCCACTTGAACTCTCGACCCATCCGAAGGATCCAGTATGTCTGTCACTCGCCGAGGATTTCTGAAAGGGGCCTGTGTCGCGCCGCTGGCGTGGGGAATCGGTTCCCCGGTCCCCCACCTGCTGCGGCGAGCGCTGGCCGAATCCGAAAAGAAAGTGGATGGCCCCATTCTGGTTGTCGTGCAGCTTTCGGGGGGCAACGACGGCCTCAATACGGTGGTTCCCTTCCAGGACGAGCGCTATCGCCAGGCGCGTCCCAAGCTGGCAATTCCCGCGGCGGACGTTCTTAAACTGAGCGACGGTCTGGGGCTGCATCCCGCGTTGCGCGGGTTCGCCGACCTGTGGGAACGGGAACAACTGGCGATCGTGCAGGGGGTGGGATATCCGCAGCCCAACCGCTCGCATTTTGAATCGATGGACATCTGGCACACCTGTTTGCGGAAGTCGGACCCGCGCACCGACGGCTGGCTGGGGCGCTCGCTGGACCAATGGTCGGCGACCCGGTCGGCGTCGGACCCGCTGGCGTTGCATCTGGGGTCCGAAAAGCAACCGTTGGCGCTCGTTTCGCGCCAGGTCCGGGTGCCGTCGATCCGGTCGCTCGATCAGTTTCGGTTGAATGCGGGGGAGGAACGGGAGGCGATCAGCCAACTTGTTAAAGCCCAACGGGCCGACGATGAAGACGACCTGCTCTCGTTCGTGCAGACCAGCACCGCGTCGGCCATTGATGTGAGTGGACGATTTGGAAAACTGCGTGACGGAGGGGCGAAACCGCACGACTACCCGGCAACCGCGCTGGGAGCAAAACTCTCCACCGTCTCCCAATTGATCGCCGCCGGCCTGGAGACCCGCATTTATTACGTCGAACTCGACGGATTCGACACCCATGCCCAGCAGCCCGCTGCGCACAGTTCCCTGCTGAAACAATTGGGCGACGCGGTACAGGCTCTCAACCGCCACATGGCCGACTTGGGGCTGGGGGATCGCGTCTTGACGTTGTGCTTCAGCGAATTCGGCCGACGGGTCGCGGAAAACGCCAGCGACGGAACAGACCACGGTGCCGCCGCCCCGGTCTTTCTGGTGGGGAACCGCGTCGCCCCCGGCCTGATTGGAACACACCCCCGTCTCGACGATCTCGACCAGGGGGATCTCAAATTCCACACCGACTTCCGCCAGATCTACGCCGCGATCCTCGACGGTTGGCTGGGAGTGTCGAGTGACAAGGTGCTGGGAGGGAAGTTTGACGCGGTGCCGGCGATTCGGGCGACAAATTCCGCGAGCGGGGTAAAATCGGACAATGATTGAGCGCCCCGTGCCGATTCAATGAATGGAGCCCACAGAACTCGCATCGGTCCGGCAGACATCTGCATTCCTACCCTTCCGTCAGCATTCTGACCTATACTATTGGTTTCCCACCCCACCGACCGACGGTTCCTCCGTCATGATGCCACACACTTCCATTTTGTGTTTCCTCGCCTGCTACGTGGTGGCGTTCGGACTGGAATTGACGCGGTTTCGCGGCAAGAGCGCGGTCAGCCGGCTGATCAGTCTCGGTTTCACCGGAGCGGGATTACTGGCGCACACGTGGTACCTGCTGAACCGCAGCCACGAGACCAGCCTGCCCCCCCTGCTCTCGTCGACTCACGATTGGATGCAGGTTGCCGCTTGGCTGCTGGCGTTGATCTACCTGGTTCTCGCCGTTTTGCAGAACGAGATGGCGCTCGGGGTGTTTGTGCTTCCTGTGGTGCTGGTGCTGGTCGCGTCGACCTACGGGTTGAACCATGCGCCGAATAACGAGATTTACGCGATGCAGGCCCGCCGCAGTTGGGGATTGCTGCATGCCGCTTTGCTGGTTTTTGGCGTTGTGGCGGCTGCCGGGGGGTTGCTTTCGGCCGTCATGTACCTGCTCCAGCATCGCCGGCTGAAAACCCGGCACGCGCAGCCTGGCGGGTTTCAGATGCCGAGTCTTCCCCGTCTCGCCCAGGCGAATCGCTGGGCGTTTCTGTTGTCGTTCGTCTTATTGACGCTGGGCTATGCGTCCGGACTAATGCTCGCGATCGCCGCCCCCGATGATGAGGCGTCGGTTTCGTTGATGGAACCGGTTGTGCTGATCAGTGGGGGAGTGTGGACTTTGATGGCCGGGGTCGTGGGTTGGCTGCTGGTGCATCGCGGTCCGGTGGGCAGGCAGGTCGCCTGGTTGACGATTGTCGGACTGGGCTGTCTGTTGCTCACCCTCTTTGGGCTGCAACTGGCGACGGGAAATATTCATAGCGGAACCCGATCGGCGGCGCACGCGGCTCAGCCGGAGGTGCGACGATGAACGTTTGGTTCCACAACCCCCCTGGCGATTTCCGGGAGCCCGCACCGTGAATCTGCAGGTGGTGTATTGCAATCATCAGTCGGCGGAAATCTCGGTCCGTGAAAAACTGGGCTTCGCCAAAGATCGGCTCCCTGCGGCGTACGCCGCCTTGCGCTCGGCGTTTCCCCGCGCGGAATGGGTGGTTCTGTCCACCTGCAACCGGGTGGAGGTCTACACCGCCCAGGAAGATCCGACGCAGCTTCCGAGCCACCACGAGCTGGCGCAGTTCTTCTCGGACTTCCACCGGGTTCCGGTGGCTGAGTTTTTTGACGATTTGCTGGAACGGACCGGGCCCGACGTGGTGCGACACCTGTTTCAGGTCGCCGCCAGTCTCGACAGCATGGTTCTGGGAGAACCCCAGATCGTCGCCCAGGTGAAAGAGGCGTATTCGCTGGCGCAACAGCATTCCGGAAGCGGCCCGTTGACCAACGCGCTGTTTCAGCGGGCGCTGGGAGTGGCGAAGCGGGTACGGACGGAAACGGGGCTCGCCGAAGGGCGAGTGTCGATCGCCAGCGTCGCGGTGGGGGATTTCGGCCGAAAGATTTTCGATCGGTTCGACGACAAGAAGATCCTTGTGATCGGCGCGGGGGAGATGGCGATCGAGGCGGTCCGCTATCTCAAAGACGAGGGAGCCCGACAGATTTGGGTCTGCAACCGCACGCAGGAACGGGCCGAGTCGCTCGCCCGGGAGTGGGGTGGTGAGGTCCGTCCATTCGACCGTCTGGACGACTGGCTGTCGCAGGCCGACGTCATTGTCTCGACCACAGGAGCCGACCCGTGTCTCGTACCGGTGAACCGCTTCAAACAGGCGCGGGCGAAAGCGAAATACAAGCCGGTGTTCGTGCTGGATTTGGGTGTCCCCCGAGACTTCGAACCGGCGATTCGTGATCTCGACGACAACGTCTTCTTGTATTGCATCGACGATCTCGAAGCGATTTGCGAACAAAACCGCCGATCGAGGCAACGGGAAGTCGATAAAGCCCTGACGATTGTCGATCAGGAAGTCGACAAGCTGATGGGAGAGCTGTATCACCGGGCCACCGGACCAATCGTCAAGCGGCTGCGTGATCAATGGCGGGAAGTTGTTGACCAGGAAAAGAAGCGACTGTTCCAACGGTTGCCCCACCTGGAAAAAGACCGTTCCGAGATCGAACGGTCGATTGAACAGATGGTCAACAAGCTTCTGCATCCTCCACTCGAAGCATTGCGGGACGAAGCCCGCGAGGGGACGCCACACGGCCTGCTCGACGCGCTCCGTCGGCTGTTTCGTCTGCAAGAGTGAACCCGCGCCAACACGACGCTCGACTTTGTCGTTTTAAGGAATCGTATTCGAATGTGAATCACGTCCTCGATCGGCCCGACGCACGTTCTCCCGTTCCGCCCCACCACAGCGTGTTTGATGCCCCACTCTTCCGCGGCGACCGACGAGTTGGCCCGTTTTCAACCCGCGCCGGCACCGGTGAATTTCCGCACCATCGCGGTGATGCCAGCGTACAACGCCGCCTCGACACTCCGCCGAACCGTCGGAGATATCCCCGCCGGTAGTGTCGCCCAGACGGTTTTGGTCGATGACTGCAGCCGGGACAACACGGTGGAGATCGCCCGCGAATTGGGGCTGACCGTGATCGCGCATGAACGCAATACCGGTTACGGAGGCAACCAGAAGACCTGTTACAAAAAGGCGCTGGAACTGGGGGCCGATTATGTGGTGATGATTCACCCCGACTACCAGTACGACAGTCGGGTGATCCCGGCGGCGGTCGAGATCCTGCGGCTGGGAATTTGCGATGTGAGCCTCGGGTCGCGAATCCGCACCCGGCAAGAGACTTTGGCGGGGGGGATGCCGGTCTACAAGTACTTCGCCAATCGCTGTCTCACCTTCACCGAGAATGTTCTGCTCGGCCAGAATCTGGGAGACTTCCACAGTGGTTTCCGGGCATATACACGCCAGGTTCTTGAGACGATTCCGTTCGAGCGGAATTCTGATGACTTTGTGTTCGACAGCCAGTTCCTGGCGCAGGCAGTGCATTTCGGATTCAAGCTCGGGGATATTCCCGTCCCCGTGCGGTATTTCAGCGAAGCGTCGAGCATCAATTTTCGTCGCAGCATGACCTATGGATTGGCGACGCTGGCGACGGTCGGGGAGTATTGGATGAACCAGATTGGGTGGAAAACTGCGAGGTTTCAGGCGAAGTGAGTTTCACAATTCGTTTTGACACCCGCACATCACGCGTTACACTTGTCGAACCCAAAACCCGTGTCCGTTCGCACGCGGGGTGTGGCGGCCGGTGATCGCGCGGTCATCGGAGTTCGTTCCCCGTTGAGGAGTGACGATCATGATGACCATCGCCGGCAAAGCACTGGGCCGCCGCAGGCCGTTGTTCGCTGACTGGTCGATTCCGCTCCCCCCGGATCTGGGCGGGGACGGGGGACCGACATTGCGGCAATTGATCGAAGCGGTGGTGCGGGGGGAGGTGGCGGCGTTTCAACAGCGGCAGCACGATCGGCAGATGTGGCGGGCGCTGACGACCCGCGAAATCGATGCGGGTGCCGAGAAGGGAAAAGTCGCCCCGGGTCCCAGCGAAGTTCCAATCCAGCCGGTCGACGATGACCAGGCGGTCGGGACCGCGCTCGAGGCGTTTGAAGATGGTTTGTACCTGGTGGTGATCGATGGCGAGGAACACAAAAGCCTCGACCAGCAGGTGTTCTTACAGCCCGACAGTCGGGTCACATTCATCCGTTTGACATTACTCGCAGGAGGTTGAACATGCTGACTGTCGAAGAAGCGAAAAAACGACTGCTGGAGTTTCAGTACCCACAGACGGACGAATCCTCTCGGGACGACGCGGATGACGAAAAGGATGGCGACAACGAATTCGCCAACCGCTTTCTCAAGGGGGTCGCCGCCCTTCCGGCCAAGGTCCGAACCTTCGGCTATCATGTACTCGGACGTGCGGCGGACGGTTCGATTCCCCAACGCGATTCGAACGATCGGCACAACTGGCAGGCGACTCAACAGCGAGTCGCGGCGATTCGCCGGGAGTTTGATCAGCTTCCCGCGAAAACCCGGCGGCCACTGCTCGAACTGTTCTTCCCCCGGATGGCGGGCGACGTCGAACACGCGCTACAATTTCTGAAATCGTCCCCCTATGAACTGGGCTACACACGCAAAGGCTTCCGCGCGCCGAATTCGCCCGAGTACTCGCTCGATTGTCGATACAGTTGGCTGGAATCGCTGATCGACCTGACGCGCCAATACCGACCCGAAGTGCTGACTCCCGCTTGGGTCGTGACTTGGGCACCGTTCGTCGAGATTACCGGGTACGACGGCACGGACAAAATCGGCCGGCTGGCGGCCGCCGTCATCGACAAAGGGGGAAAACAGGCGGACGAAGTCTTCGAAATCCTGTGCCAGTCGGGACGCAATGAACACCCGATTGGCGCGATGGGTCGACATGTCACACGGGGCCTGCTGCTCTCCCCCCGCCCGGAAGGCTGGGAATTCATCGAAAAAATGCTGATCGCCGCCCAGCGCCAGGAAGGGCTGCGACAGACGATTCTCGAATCCGTTGATGAATGCCATCCCCAGGCGTTCCGCCGAATGTTGAAGCTGATTGTCGATAACGGCCTGGTGCGGTTCAGTGCCGTGGTGCGGGCGGCCAACGTCTGGCTCGGCTACAACTGGGATTCCCCCAGCGCGGGAGTGGTGAACACCACGCTCAAACAGTTGATCTCGTATCTGGAAGATCCCAAAGTCCGCGACGCGGCGATCGCGGGGAAGGATCCCGAGGCGGCACATCTGGCGTTGTGCGCGGTCGCCTTCGACGACACCGATCAGGCGCTCCCTCTGGTCGACAAAATGATGGGGCACGCCAAGCCCGAATTCCGTTTTGTGGCGGCGACGGTCGCCAGCCACCTGGGAGGGGCCAAAGCCAAAGCGATTCGTGTCCGCGGACTCGAAGACGAAGATCTGCGCGTCGTGTTTCAATCGCTCGTCGGTCTCGATTACTCCGAAGACGGGGGAGAGGAACTCGAAGGGGAAGGGGGACTGTTCGAGCGACTTGAGGGGCTCTATCGCCGGCTCCCCGAACATCCCCTGGTCTTGAAGCCGGTGATCTGGCCCTGGACCGGACGTAAAATCGAACGCGAAATCGTCGCGCACGCGCTTCAGTCGGCATTGGGAGAGCGTTCGCCCACGCTGCTGATTCCGTACCTGTCCTCCTTCGGCACATGGCAGCGACGGAACATCATCGAGTCGCTCGCGGCGCAGAAAACCTGGGATGCCGCCACCCGGGCGTCGCTGATCTCGTCTGCGGGAGACAGCTCGGCCGATGTCCGCAGCGCCGCGTTCACTGCGCTCCTGAAGTCCGACCTGCAACCGGCGGAAGTTCCCCTGATCGAGGCGTATCTCACGCGGAAATCGGCCGATCTGCGACGCGGTTCCATTGCGCTGCTGGCCCAGCAAAAGGCTCCGGCGGCGCTGGCGGCGGCCGATCGGCTGCTTGCCGCGAAGGATGGTCAGCAGCGACTGGCGGGGCTGGAGGTCTTGCGATGTTTGGCCGAGGGGAATAAAGACCGCGCCGGCTGCCAGTCGCGGGCCGAGGCGTACGCAGCCAAAGCGAAGAAACTCTCGAAAGACGAAGAGACCCAGATCGCCGCGATCCGTGATTCGGGAAAAGAAGTTGTCACGATCGAGAACGCACTGGGACTGATGGACCCGGCTCAACGTTCGCCGCGCGTCGCGCCAAAGCCACGCAAGGCAGTGATGGCGACGCCAGCGGCGGTGGCGCTGCTCCAGGGACTGGACGACCTGATTCACCAGCATCGCGACACACCGATCCGCGTGACGAACTGGCGCGGCGAAGAGTCGGAAATGTTACTGGGGGCGTCCGGTTGGCAATTTCCCTCGGTTCCCTGGCGGATCAAGAACCGAGAGAAGAAACTCGCGCAGCTCCCCTTGCGGGAAATGTGGGAAACGTGGCTCAATGATCGGCCGAAAAAGTTGCGTGACGGCGACGGGCTGGAAGTGCCCCGCGCGAAATTCCTGATCGATCTGTTAGACGACTACAGTTGGGGCGATTTTTGCAAGCTGGTGAAGAAGGAACGCGACTATGGCAAACTTCAAACTGCGGTGATTGGCGAACAGACGGGAGTGAAACTCAAGTATCCACAAATCGTTGAGCGGCTGCTCGGCTGGATTGAACTCCTTGCGCCGCCCCCCGATGCCGCCGTGCTCGCGCTCGACGTGTTTGAAAACGCCTGCGCTTCCGTTTCTGACACCCTGCATCAGAAGCTGATTCGCAAACCGGGAAGTGCGACCGGCGACAACGACGACGACGAGGCGCAGGACTGGCGAGAAACCGTGTTGATTGAGAAATTGAAAGGACTGTTGCGATTCGACGACGCGGAGAAAGCCGACGACAAACTTGCGTTGCGTCACTGGAATCTGCTGCATTGGTACGACGAGCCGATCCCCGGCGCGACTCGTGATCGACCGAGTCTCGACGTTTACGAAGCGGCCCACCGACTCGGTGTCGTCACCGAAACCGACTGGTACGACGCGTTGCTTGGTCCGCGCGTGGCCGACCAGTATTACGGTGTCAGTTTCGGTGAACTCGCGTCCGACACAATTGAGCGGGTCCATGGAAACGAAAAATCGTTTCTCGCGCAAAACCCGGGCATTGCCGCACTAGTGGACCGCGCCGTCGCCCGCGTTCTCGATGTGGAACTTGCCCGGGGGGCGTCGGCGACTCCCGCCACACGACCGGCCCTCAGTATCCGGGCGCTCGAAGGGTTGCCCACGCTGATTCGTCTGCTCGGTTCGATGGGCAAGGAGAAATTCCTGTCCAACGTCGGTTACCGCAGCGACGCGAAATTGCATCGGTTCCACGTGCTGACGCATCTCATAGAGGTCACCCGGCCGGCGCAGGGAGACACCCCCGAAGCGTTTTGCCGGGAGATCAAAGCTCTTCTGGCTCAAGGGGTCTTGCCCGAGGAACGCGTTCTGGAACTGGCGTTTCTCGCCCCGCAATGGCTGAAATTCGTCGCCGCCTGGTTCAATTGGAACGGTTTTGAAGAGGCGTTCTACTGGTTCATGGCCCATATGGCCTCTGCCAGCGGTGGTGAAGAGGCGGCACAATCGGGGGGATATCAGGCGGATGCCCCCGAGCCGGATGCGGACGACTCGGAGGATTCGATCGACGAAGAAGGTGACGACTCGGACGACGATGCCGCCACGAACGATCAAAAGCCCGAACCGAAGAAAAAACTGTCGGCGTGGGATCGCATGATTCTCGAACGGACGCCACTCACCGATCAGCAACGGCGTGAAGGGGCGATTGATGTCGCGTGGTTCCAGCGCGTTTATGCCCTGCTCAGTCGCGCGAAGTGGGAACAGATGGCGGCCGCCGCCCGGTTCGCCGCCTCGGCCGCCGACGCCCGCCGCACGATGCTCATCACCGATGTGCTGTTGGGGAAGGCGAGTCGCAAGGAGTTGATCGCCGACATTCGGACCAAGAAACTGAAAGAACGGGTGCGGCTGCTCGGCCTGATGCCTTTGGCGGCTGGTCCCAAGGGGGAAGCCGACCTGCGCGAGCGATTCAAGATTCTGATGGAGTACAAACGGTACGCCGGCACCCTGAGCGGGCTGACGAAACCGGAAGCGATGCGGTCGCTCGATGTGGGACTGCGGAACCTGGCGCAAACCGCGGGTTTCTCGGACCCGTTGAGGTTGGAATGGGCGCTCGGTGCCGACGAAGTGGCCGACCTGGCCAAAGGCCCCGTTGTCGCCAAGAAAGACAACGTGGTGGTGACCCTTTCGCTCGACGAACAGTCGAAGCCGATGATCTCGGTCTCACGGGCCGGGAAGCCGATCAAGGCCCCTCCGCCCGCGATCAAAAAAGACAAGAAGATCGCCGAGCTGTATGAACGGACCAAAGACCTCAAGCGGCAGGCGTCGCAAATGCGCCAGTCGCTGGAGTCGGCGATGTGCCGGCAGGATACCTTCACCGCCGAGGAACTGGTGGAGCTGTGTCGCCACCCGATGCTCGCTCCGCTGGTGACCCGGCTCGTGTTCGTGGGGGAAGGCGTTCTGGGATACCCCGACAAGAACGGCAAGGCGCTGCGAAATCCCCAGGGGAAACTGGAGCCGGTTAAGAAGAAAGAAGTCCTGCGGATCGCGCATTCGTACGATCTGTACCATCACAAGAACTGGGC
>JAPLOC010000173.1 GCA_026692825.1 Planctomycetota bacterium
TTGACGACCACTGTGACGGGCCGCGTGATATCGACCATGCGGGGATGCAGCCAGAGACTGAATCGGGCGACGTTTTGCGTTGTCACGTCGATTGTATTGTTGCCTCGAATGTGGGATTCGATCGCGGAACCCGGCCGCCGGGTCCGCTGGTGCGTCAGCCGCCATGCGTCGAAGTCGTCGCCGTCGGTCTCTTCCACCAGTTCGTCATACTCCAGATTCCCCTCGACCGCTTCGTCGAGTGTCAGCCAGCGATTGTGTTTCACCGGGAAACAGTACGCCTCATCGAATCCAACGGGAGACGCGAGGGCGATTCGCGGTGAATAGGGATCCCGGCGAAGTTTCGGCGCGGATTTCAAGTAGGTGGCGATATCGTCCCGGCTCGGGAACAGCCCGTGTTCGCCATCATGTTGCAGGTAGGTGAGTTCCAGGTTCTGTTCTGTGAACAGTTTCTTGGTGAATCGGGCGTATTCGATGTCCGTGTAATGCCACCGCTCTCCCTTGACCGCGTCGTGAACTCCATGCACGACACAAACTGGAGTGCCACGAATCATCGGCCAGTAGCCCAGCGACCACGAACCGGCATTCACCAACACACCAGCGAAACGGTCGGGCTGCCGCTGGAGATGATGGTACGCGCCGAACCCGCCCATGGAGTGTCCGAACAGGAGGACGCGGTCGGGGTCGATGTGGAACCGCGCTTTGCATTCGGCGATCACGTCGGCGAGGTAGTCGTCTGTGGCGCGCAGACACCAGCGATACGCTGACTTGGGATTCCACAATGCCGACGGCCCGACCGCGATCATCCCAGTGGCGTTCAGCAGATCCCCCATCTGACTTCCGCCTTCCTCATCGGGATCGGGGAAATCGAGTGCCCAACGCGGGGCGTCGCGTTCGGTTCGTCGGCCACCCCCATGCAGGAAGATGATCAACCCAGTCGCATCTCCCGGGTCATACGTTTCCGGAACGTTGAAATACAGCAGGTCATCGGGCCGCTTTCTCGCGAGATCCGGGTCGGAAAAGTGTTCCGAAAAATGCAGTCCCGGTTGAACCTCAGGAAATTCTCGCTGCTGGAGTTGCGAGACCACTTCGTCCCATTGATCGTCATAACGAGCCAGATGTTGGGAAAGTTTCTGGTCGTCGGCTCCCGGGTCGTCGGCCGCATCCAGATACTCGCGCGACAACTCGACTCCCTGGTCGACGTCCACGGCGATCGCGGAATTCAAACGGAGATCGCCGCACGCCAGCATCACAACCGTGATCAGGATCGTGACTGGTTTTGAAAGAGCGTTTCGCGGGGCCATTTCGGGGTGACATCCTGGGGGCGATTGGCAGCGCGGGTTTGTTCGCCTCGCACAGTGATCTTAAGTCCACTATACCGCGCGAGTTTTGAGAGGTTCGAGGGTGATTGTGCCAGATCTGGAAAGAACTCAGTAACCTGCTGCCCTGCCATTCTTTCTGGGATCGCTGGCACCGCGCAGTCCATCCTGGGACCGTGACGCCGCCTGCACGACTGCACCATCTCCCTTGCGCTTCACCTGATGGCCGCGCTCGGACATCGCGTCGGCGTGTTCTTTCGAAAACCCCGACTCCAATTCCAACCGCCGGGGCATCCACTGATGATGCAGTCGCGGCGCGCGAACCGCTTCACCGGGTGTGAGCTGAAACCGACTCATGCCCAGAATCACCTGCAAGGTCGCCGAGATGATTCGCGGCCCGCCCGACGCCCCGGCGACAAATTCCGCGGCTCCATCCCGTACGATGATGGTGGGGGTCATGCTCGATAACGGTTTCTTTCCCGGTTCAATTCCATTGGCGGCACTCTGTTGCTACCACGTAACTGCCAAACAGAGTGTTGATGGTCTCGGTGCAGGCGACGGCGTTTCCTTCGGCGTCAAGAATCGAAAGGTGCGTGGTTCCGGAATCGTCGGGGAGATGGAATCGCCCATAGGTGTCGGCGGGTTGCGTTCGCTCGGCATCGATCCGTCGGGCGAGGGCCCGGGCATAGTCGACCGAGGTCAAGCGAGCGGACGGAACAGGAGCGAAGTCCGCATCCCCCAGGAATTCCGCCCGGTCGGCGAACGCATGTTGCAGCGATTCCGCCAGCAGGTGTGTGTAGTGGGCGGAGAGTCGGTCGCGCGGCCCGGTCAGCCGATCTTCAGCAGCCTGCAGGATATTCCAAGTTTCGATCAGCGCGATGCCACCACTGGACGGCGGGGGCATTGTGTAAAGGACACGGTGTCCATTCTGACGGATGAGCGGTTCACGAATTGCCGGTCGCTGTGTCCGCAAGTCCTCAAGCGAGACAATTCCCCCCGCGCTGGTGACCGCGTCGACAATCGCCGACGCGACGGTTCCCTCATGAAAACCAGCGGCACCGTGCCGGGCGATCTCCTCCAACACCGGTCCCAGCGGGGAATGAAATCGGTCGCCTGGTTGCCACCGCCGACCACCATTGAGGTACAGTTTCAACAGCGGTTCGAACCGCTGGGTGTAGTCGGGGTGTTTCTGGAAATCGTCGAGAACCTCGGCTTGGATTTCGCGATCATGGGGATCGACCTCAACGCCGTCGCGAGCCAGGACGATCGCCGGCTCGAGGACCGTCGCGAGACTTAGCGTTCCGTGGTTGGCGAGAATCTGGCACAGACCGGCGACCTCACCCGGGACGGCAACCGCCAGGCCCCCGTGGACGCTCGACGATTCCCGGGGTGATTTCGGGTCGTCCTCCTCGCCAAACATCGCCGCCGTCGCGCGGGCCGGCGCGCGTTCGCGGTAGTCGTAACAGTGGACCGTCTTCGTCTTGGCGTTCCAGAAGAGTAGGAATCCCCCTCCACCCAGTCCGGAACTTGCGGGTCGGACAACCGACAAGGCGAAAGACGTCGCGACGGCGGCGTCGACGACGTTGCCTCCCTGTTTGAGCATGGCGACACCGGCTGCGCTCGCGGCGGGATGGTCGGCGGCGACGACGGCGTGCTGGTAGATCGTGTCGACGGCGGGAACCGCCTCTTGGCCGATCGCCGAGGCGACCTGACCGCAGAGGAGTGCGAACACACTGCAGTGACTCCAAACCACAGTCGATCTCATAAGTTGGCTCCCGCGAAGAATTCCGGCAATGGCAGCGATCTTGCGTTCCACGCAGGAAACGAACATCGCCTCATTCTGGCTTGTGGCCTGCGAAAATGGTATCAAATCGGCAAATCGAACCTGCGGCGGGTACGCGCCACTCGAATACACGACCAATGGACGGAGCCACAGCCATGGTGATCACGCACACGAATCGCAAAGGGACAACGTACTACCTTCACGAAAAGAGGTCCGCGAAAGGTGCGGTACGGTACTGCTTTTCAGCGTCCGACAACGACACTCTCGTGGAGTCGATTCCAGATGGCTACGAGATCTACGAAAAACCCGACAGCGCCCAGGTATTTCTTCGGAAAGTGAAACCGCGTGACATCACGGTCGAAGAGCAGGCGCTGGCGCTGCGGTTGGCGAAACTGGCCTCCGGGTCCAATTCCATTGTAATTGATGTCGAGAAAAACAAGATGGAGGTGTATTTCGGCACGCCCTATGGGCTGGGACTGTTGGAAGAGATGACAGGTGTGCGGATTCAGCCGGGAATGGTTCTTTCTCCCGGATTGCAGTCGGCACGAGATGCGCTGGTGTCGCGCTCGGTCCAATTCGAGAAGATGCTGCGCTTCACACTGTACGACAAAGACAACCGGCTGTTCACTTGCGCCCGGTGGTGTTTCCGTGGTTCGATCGACGGCTGGGTGCGAATTGGTTCGCAGGGAACTTTGGAACAGGTCGTGACCCGATTCGCCAAACATTTGGGACGCGAGAGTTTCTACGAGCTGATTTGAGCTGGTTGGCAGTTCAACACGAAAGGCGGACGATGTCGCGACTTCTTGCTGTTCCGTTGGGTGTGGCATTCGCCGCATTGGGAATTGCCCGGTTCGCAATTTTCACCCAGCTTGAAATCTGGACGGGTCTTCAGGGAAGCGTCGTGATTGACGGCAAAGCCGTCGAGTTGCCGGCGCTGATCTGGACCATCTCGCCCGTCGACAAGCCGGTTGGAACCCCCCTTCTACCGGAAACGCCCGCGCCGGCGATGGCGAAGCGGTACCCGACCTTCAAGAAATTGGAGACGGCAAATCCAGCCACCGAAAAACTGATGTTCGAACGGCCTGTCACCGTCCGGGTGCGCGGTGAAAAGGTCGAATTCACGAGCGCCCCTCGCAAAAGCCAGACAACTCCCAGTGATTTCGACGGGCTCTACTTGAGTTATCCCGAGGCGACCGATTCCAGGCAACTCGGTTTGGTCAAAGAGCCGTCGAAGCAGACGGAATGGAAAATCGTCAGTGCCGAGCGCGATATTTCGCGCAAAAAGCACGGCGTGGATGGATTTCAGTTCGAAATTCGGCAGGTGACGCGGTTTCGCCTGGAGGCGCAGAACCGTCCGGGATGGTTCTTGACCAAAAATGACGACGGTCTGCTGTGTGTCACCCAGGAACTCCCCGACGACGAGTTTCTTCGGCTAGAACACGAGGTCTTTTACGACGACCTCTCGGACGGGAAATAGGCCCCGCCTTGGTTGCTGCTTGAACCTTTTTTGCGACAGGGTTAGCATCGCGGAATGAGTTCCGAACCCGCTGCCTACATCCGATCGGCGACACTGCTTTCGAGGCGCGAAAGCCGGCTGTTGATCGTTGACGTCCAAGAGCGGTTATTGCCGGCGATTGCCAACGCCGACCTGATGCTGGCGAACTGCACGCGTTTGGTTCAAGGGGCACAGATTCTAGAAGTCCCTGTCTGGGCCACAGAGCAATATCCCAAGGGATTGGGGGGGACGGTCGCGTCGCTGGCGCATCTGCTTCCCGAACGGCTGGAAAAGAACCGCTTCAGCAGTGTGGAGGTTCTTAACTGGGGGACGGCCGCCGCCGACCCGGCGGGACGATTCCGCGTGGTTGTGGCGGGCATCGAGGCGCACGTCTGCATCCTGCAAACGGTCCTCGATCTGCTGGCACTGGGTTACGACGTGCATGTCCCGTTCGACGCGGTTGCGAGTCGCAACGACCAGAATCGCCAGGTAGCGCTCGAGCGCATGGCGGCGTCGGGGGCGGTCGTGACGACAACCGAATCGGTGCTGTTTGAGTGGTGTGAAGTCGCTGGCACGCCGGAATTCAAGCAGATCAGTCAGCTCATCAAGTGAATTCATTCCGTTCTTTCCCGGGCTTGTTTCCCCGATTTTCCGCCCTCTTTGGCGATCTTTGACACTCCAGGTGTTTCTCCATGGCTCAGTCACCCTACGCCACGCTCAACCCGCCCCGCCGCATTCTGATGGGGCCTGGTCCCAGTGATACCCATCCCCGCGTTCTCGCGGCTCTGGGAGCACCGACCGTTGGTCACCTGGACCCGTATTTCCTGCAGGTGATGACCGAAACCCAGGTAATGCTCCGGCAGGTGTTCCGCACCAAGAACGAACTGACGCTCGCCGTCAGCGGGACGGGGAGTGCCGGGATGGAGACCTGTGTCGTCAACCTGATCGAGCCGGGCGACAAGATGGTGGTGTGCGTCAACGGCGTGTTCGGCGGTCGCATGGCCGACGTCGCCGGTCGGGCGGGGGCGCAGGTGACGGTGGTGGAACAGCCGTTCGGCGAGACATTTTCTCCCGAGCAGATTGCCGAGGTGGTCGCCCGGGTCAAACCGAAGGTGGTGGGGATTGTTCACGCCGAGACGTCGACGGGGGCGCGACAGTCGCTCGAAGAGATCTCGAAAATCGTGCATGACGCGGGAGCGCTGCTGCTGGTCGACGCGGTGACTTCTTTGGGGGGCATCCCGGTGGAGGTCGATGGTTGGGAACTCGACGCGGTCTACAGCGGGACGCAGAAGTGTCTGAGCTGTCCTCCCGGCCTGGCTCCGGTGACGTTTGGCCCGCGGGCGATCGCGGCGATTGAAAAACGCAAGACCAAAGTGGCGAGCTGGTACCTCGACATGACGATGGTACGCAACTACTGGGGTCAGGACCGTGCGTACCACCACACCGCCCCCATCAACATGAACTACGGATTGCGTGAGGCGCTCGTGCTGGTTCTCGAAGAGGGACTGGAGCAGCGTTGGGCCAGGCACCAAAAGAACCACGTGGCGCTCAAGGCGGGACTTAAGGCGCTGGGACTCAATTACGCGGTCGCCGAAGGGAAACAATTGCCGATGTTGAACGCGGTGCTGATTCCCGCAGGTGTCGACGACGTGAAGGTGCGGGGCATGTTGCTCAACGAGTTCGGTATCGAAATCGGGGGTGGCCTGGGACCGATGAAGGGGAAGACCTGGCGGATCGGCCTGATGGGAGAGACCAGTTCGCCCAGGAATGTGCTGGTGCTGCTCGCCGCTCTGGAACGCTGCCTGACTTCGCAGGGAGCCTCGGTGACCCCGGGAGCCGGTGTCGCGGCGGCGAACGCCGCGTACGCGGGTTGAGTTGATCGGTGTTCCGGATGAATGAGCGGAACATACGCGTTCGTCTGGGGCAATGGGTTGCCGGCAACTCTGGCCGTCATTGACCCTTGAGCAGTGCCCGAAGCGCCGCCAGTTCGATTTCGAGCTGGCGGTTCTTCGCTTCGGCCGCGTCGATCGCGGCTGTCGCCGTGTCGAGGGCGGCAACAGCCGCTTCCTCTGGCGTTTGCAATATCCGACCCGTCACACGATCCCGCAGAACCAGATCCCCGTTCGAATCGACCTCCAGCCACAGGTCGAGTTCTTCACTCGCAATGCGTCCCAGGGAGTCGGGTTGAATCTTGCGGTATCGCCCCGCGTTGAGCCGGTATCCGCAAATCGGCGGATCGAGGTAGTCTCCGGTCGGGTCGTATTGAAAGTACTCGGGGATTCCCAACCGGGAATACAATTTCGGTTTTTCGCGAGTGTCCTTGTCGCGGGTGGAACGGGAGGTCGTTTCCAGCACCATGTTGGGAACTTTGCCTTCCTCCCAGAGTTTGTAGATTCCCCGACGTCCCGGATCGACTCCTTTGACGACAAACGCGTCGGGCACAACAAACCGGCGCGGATCCCCATCGACGTAATACAGCAGGAGATCCCCGGTCACGTACACCTGCTGCCCGGC
>JAPLOC010000174.1 GCA_026692825.1 Planctomycetota bacterium
AAGTGTCGATCGAATTGCACTGCGTCATCAGTTCATCGAGCGTGTTGGGATAGGTTCCCGGACGGAACGTGTCGGTTGGGGACGAGATGCCCTGACTGAAATCACCAATCTGGTGTTCGCTGAGCGAAGCGGTGTTCGACGCACCATCACGCAACTCGGCCATCGACAGACTGGCATTGGGGATGAACACCCCGTTCGAGGGGGCGACGTTGTAGTTCGAGTTCGCCGGGTCGGTGCTGGGAACGCCATACAGGAGCCAGCTTCCCTGATTGGCACGATAATTCGTGGCGGCCCAGCCAGCGGGGACGCTGAACGAAGAATCGGAGGGACAAAGGAAGACTTCGAGTTTGGTGGCGGTCGCGGCTGCGTTTGAGACGTCATTCCAACCGACGTTAAAGTTGATCGTGTTGTAGAGGTTGGTCTGGTCGAGGAAGGGGAGCAGGGCGGCGTGAACCGAAATCGCCTTGGAGGTGGCATTCTGGCAGAGCGGCATCACGCGGTGCGCATCGGCATAGGTCTGGATCGCGATCCCAATCTGCTTGAGATTGTTTTTGCACTGGGTGCGGCGTGCCGCTTCACGGGCCTGCTGAACGGCAGGCAGCAACAGTGCCACCAGGATGCCAATGATCGCGATAACGACCAGGAGTTCGATGAGCGTGAAGCCAGTGCGTCGACGAGTGGCGAGAGTCCGCATGAGGAGAATTCCTTGGGAGAAACAGGAACAAAGAACGAGAAATTCGAGTGCTGGCCGAGCAGACGGGAGGCTCGCCAGGGGATTCCGATCCGCCCCACATAACGCCCACAATGGGACGGTGGCGGAAATTGGAGTGGGAAGAATTCCAATCCGACGAAATCCAATTCCCGCCGCCAAAATCGGCGCACGAAGAAAGCGAGTTCGTGAGACGGGAACATGAACCGCGGCGACGAATCGGAACCGGGAGGGCAGGACGCGAAAACGCGGTCCAACCACAACGACAAGTCCGATTCAAAAACTGCGCTCAACCTGCCGGAAGATGGGTTTCTGACCCGTCCGGCGGAGGCGGCACTTGAAACCTGACAAGAGCCGCAGTTTTTGAACGGACCGGCCAGAGACCCGTCCTACCCGGTCGACGCCCCGGCTTGAGCCGAGAGTCGAAGCGAGCGCAGCAACGCCACAGCGTCGACTAGACGCCCCTGGGAGGCCGGTAGAGACCGGAACTGAGATGAATCGATACCAACCGTCCGGAAACGGACGACTGGAACCGACCCTGTGTGCCCACAGCGAACGATTGCAAACCGACCAGTAGCGCTTCGCCCCGGTCGACGGGTGCCATTTTGGGAGCGGGAGCCTCGGAATCTTGCGAATTCCTACGACAATTCACGCCATTGCACGGAACACGCGAATCCCCGGGTGACGACCGCTCGCCCACCTCCCCGGCCGCTTCGGGCGAGCTGGTGTGATCTCCCATTGCGATGCGGGGATTGCCAATGTGAACGTAGTCGCCGCAACTCGCCTCGGCCCGGCCCAACGTGAACTGAGCGGCCGCCACCACCAGAAACAACGAACCAAGCCACCGCAACCGGCGGGCAAGTCGTTCGTTGAAAGTGGGAACTGCGACCATGGAAATTGCGGCAGAAAGAGGCCGACCGAATCTTGGCAATCCCTGGAATCGGGGATTCACCCAACATTCTTCAACAAATTTACGCCGTTGGTCGCAAGTTTGCAAACCCGAATTTTCGGAATTTTGAAAAAATCGTGGCCTGTCACGCGACTACGGGGACTCCAAGAGGAGCTTGGGCGGCAGATGAGTTTGGGGGAGGGTCGCATGGATTTGAATCCACGAGACCGGGAGGGAAACGTGAATGAAACTCGATGGTCCAATTCAATCACAGTCGGGTGACAACGCCAGCGGTCCCGGCGCGCACGGAGAGTCGGCCGTGCGAGCGTAATTTGGGGCGTGCGTCGAATGACGAAGTTCGCACGGCGGGCCGCGCACTCAAAACGTAGGCGTCTTTCTCCGAAAGACTGCCTCCGCTGTGCCTCCGCCGACAAGACAACGCACTGGGGGCTGCCCCACGACTCACAACGAATTTCATCCTGTCAAAAAACAACCCGACGAGGGGCGTCGCGGAATGGCGAGAGTCCCGGCGAAGAGGCGAAGCCCCGACGGGGGTCAATTCATTTCGCGACGGACGGCTCGCTTGGGAGATTGCGCCAACCCGGAGTGCGTCGAGTGCCGGAGAACGCACAGCGGGCCGCGCACTCGGAGAGTGCGGGCTACATTCTCCTAATGTCTGGCCCGCTGCGGCCGCTCCGGCAGAGCCGCTGGGTTCTTGTTTCAACCATGCATGGACGATAACGTATCAATGGGAGTCTCTGTGCCTTCTCCCAAGAAAGACCCGTTCCAATGACCCGCCCCGTTCCTCCGCACCAACTGACCCCGCACGCACGACAACGCCGCAGTTTCTTGCGGGTGGGCGGCGTGACCTTGGCCGCGTCGGCGGCGCAATTGCTGCATGGACGCGTCGCGACCGCCGCCCCTTCGGCCGACCGTATCGCCTCGGCCGATCAGGTGATCTGCCTGTGGCTCCCGGGCGGCGTGACACATCACGAGTCGTTCGATCCCAAACCGCAGGCCCCCGAAGAGGTTCGCGGTCCCATTCGGCCGATCGACACCTGCGTGCCGGGGATCCAATTCGCAGAGACGTTGCCGCACCTCGCCCGGCAGGCCGACAAACTGGCAGTCGTCCGCAGTTTCGCCGCTGGCACAAATGACCATTTCGACGGCCAGGCGTACGCGCTCTCGGGTCGCAACATCCTGCCGAACGGCATTCTCAGCGAGCCAAACTTCGGCTGTATTATCCATCACCAGTTGGGGGCGACGGCTGGCCTTCCCGGTTACATCGCGGTTCCCGGCTCCACGCGACCCGGGCCGCCAAATACCGATATGTTCGTCCCCGCGTGGTTGGGGCAGGAGTACGCTCCGTTTTGCACGATGGGGGAGCCGCGCGACGCCGACTTTCGGGTGCGGGATCTGGGGTTGTTGGAAGGGATTTCGAACGACCGCTTCGCGCGCCGGCAGTCCCTTCGGAACGAAGTTGAGTCGCGGCTGTCGGCAGTGGAACGGCCGGGGGCGTTCGAGGGGATGCAGCAATTGTACGGCCGGGCGCTCGACCTGATGACCTCTCCCAAGGTGCGCGAAGCGTTCGATCTGGCGCAGGAAGCGGAACCGGCGAAAGAGAAGTATGGCCGCACGAAGGTGGGCCAGCGCTGCCTGCTGGTTCGCCGCCTGATCGATGCCGGTGCCCGATTCGTGATGATGGACTACGGTTACGACTGGGGCGACTACAACAACCTGTGGGACAACCACTGCGCTCCGGGGCAGAATCAGCCGCACATGTGGAAGATGTGCAAGGTTCCGTACCACTTGCCGGCGGTCGATCAGGCGTTCGCGGCACTGATCGATGACCTGGCGATATCCGGCCGACTGGAGCGGACGCTGGTGGTCTTCTTCACCGAGTTCGGGCGGACGCCGCAAATCAACAGCAACGGAGGACGGGACCACTGGGGCTATTCCGGGTCGATCTTCTACGCGGGGGGCGGGGTTCAAGGGGGCCAAGTGATTGGCACGACCGATTCCATCGGAGGATACTGCAAGACCCGCACCTATTCGCCCGCCGACGCCGTCGCGACGGTTTACAAAGCGGTGGGGATCGATCCGCACCAGACGCTGCTCGATCGGCAGAATCGTCCCGTTCCGATTCAATCGACGGGAGAGGCGATTCCGGTCTTTTAGTCGCTGGCGGATTCGGGGTTTTTCGTCTAAAAATGGACGGATGATTAAGAACCTGCCAGTCAGGTCCCTGACGCACAAGGGGCTTACCATCGAGGGCTATTCCCGGGCCGCAGTCCAGTCGTACTGGCGGATCCCGGAACTCAAGCTTGGTTTCGACATGGGGGGCAGTCCCTGGACATTCCTGGGAACCCGCCACTGGTTCATCACGCACGCTCACCTCGATCACCTGGCGGCGATTCCCGTCTTCGTGGCGCGGCGGCGCATGATGAAGATGGAACCTCCCATCATCTACCTGCCGGCAGAGGTGGTGGAGGGGGTCCAGCGACTGCTCATGGCGTGGCAACGACTCGATCGGGGACGGATGGTTTGCGAACTGATTGGCGTCAAACCGGGCGATGAGATTGAGTTGTCGCGGGAACACATCGTCACCGCGTTTCAGACGAAACACACGGTCCCCTCAGTGGGATATCTCGTGTGGGATCGGCGGAAGAAGCTGCGGTCCGATCTTCAGGGATTGCCGCAGAATGAAATCCGTGACCGCCGGCTGGCGGGCGAAGAGGTGACTCAGGAGGTCCGCATTCCGCTCGTGTGCTATACCGGCGACACGGCACCGACCGGGCTCGACAGCGACCCCGCGATTTACAACGCACAGGTGCTGATCACCGAAATGACGTTCTACCGACCCGAACATCGCAAGGAAAAAATCCACAAGTTTGGGCACACGCATCTCGACGATATTCTTGAGCGGACCGATAAATTTCGGAATGAGCTGATCATTCTGACGCACTTCAGCACCCGGTATCACGAAAAACAGATCCGCGCCGCCGTTGAGCAGAAACTGCCGGCAAGTTTGAAAGACCGCGTACACCTGTGGGTGTAGCAATTCCATTCGACAATTGTCAGATCTCTGATCTCCGAGCGTGGTCGCGCACGTCCAAACCGATCGTTTACGCTCCAGTACGTGGCGACTCCCGCCATGCCGCCAGTTGGCAATAGTCGGGACGGTCGGCGGAAGTGGCGTGTCGAAACGCTTTCACAATCTTCCCATCACTCAGCAGGAACGCGCCGGGAAGTTGCAGGACGTCCCCCTTTGGTGTCCCGACAAGATTCCCCGTGAGAATCGCCTTCAGGCCGCGCAGCCACACACGGGGGCCGGCGACCTGACTCACGCTGCCACGAGAAAGTTCAAATTCCTGATACAGCCGCCGGTCGGGATCAGAAATTCGGGGCACATCGGCCAGCCCAAACCGTGCCGTCAGCGCCTGCCCTTCCTCTGCAGTCCCCATGTGAACCAGCACAATGCCCGTGCCGGCGGCTTCGATGGTGTGCCGCGCCTCGGCGAGATCGGCGAGCGCCTGCCGACAAAATGTGCAGCCGGCGTGCCTCAGAAAAACGACGAGCGCCGGCCGTTGTCGGCTGAGATCCAACAGGCTCACGCCATTTTGATCGGCAAAGGATGTCAGCGATTCAGGGGAAGGTCGCATTTGCAGTCGCGTACTCAAATGTGTGAAGTTGGAATCTCTATCTACCAGCGAAATGACGAAAGCACCAGAAACCCCAACACACTCGCGGCAAACGTAATGACAGCAATCGGGATCGAGTACTTAACTGCCAGTGAATTCGCGATTCGGTAGGCAAGAAAACCCAAGGCCGCCGGACCGGCGATACAATCCCATGAAATGGTCGTACCGGGGACTCGACCGCCGACAGTTCTTTTTGAAATTGCGTAGAACAATTTGAGTAGCATTCCTCGCTCAAGATGCTCTGCCGTCGCATTCAAAACGGCGTCCGCATAGTTCCTGCGAGTCGCAAAAAATCCACAAATGACTGCAATTCCAAGAAGTGACGCGAACTCGAGCAATCGTTGCGTTTCTATCGGCAGCTCGGAATTCGGTGATGGTTTGGCTTCGTCGTGGTAAAGCCAACTTACCCAGAGTGGTGAGAATCGAGTCGCCGCTCGTCCACGGAGCGACTTTCCCAGGTTTGAGGACAGATGCTTCCATTTGGGCCAGGATCGCCACACCCAAAAGCCGATTCCTCCCGCAGTCAGATAACGAATCGCCGTGGAAAGCCCGGGATTCGAGTCGGCGAAGAACTTTGGCGGAAACGACTCATTGGCCCACGCCAGCAAAAACAGACCGACAATCAATGTGGGGAGGGCAATCGCCACCGCGATTCCATAGCAACAGACGATAATCAATGTTTGAACTGTCCTGAAATTCTCGCGCCCTTTGAGTCCTGGTTCATTGAGACCCAGTGCCACAGAGAGTCCACCCGAAAGAGAGCTGACTTGGATCGCGACCACAATGAAAGAAATCACACTCACCGGTAATAAAATGTAAAAGTAAGCTGGGTCTTCCGTGAGAAACTCCACGACAAAACTACCTAAAAACGCGACCAAACCGACAACGACGAGGACGAGCTGCCCTCCCTGGAGGTTTGGTGTCTCTGTCGTAGGGGGGGCCTCTGGTTCTGGCACAACTTCGATTGGATCGTCATTCACGTTGTGCGCATTGACGATCCCCTGGACTCGCCGGCCGACATCAGTCGGCAAACCAGCGATCCATTCGGGAAGATCGGCGCGATTCTTCGCCAGCGCCTCGGTAATCAGCGCGTCAATTTCAAGGTGATGCGGATCCATCATTTATCCGTCTGCTGACCGCGCACAATCGCCCCGGCTTGAAGCACTGCGTTGGGCCGCGTGACTTTGGATATCGTCGCTGTCGCGAATTCTCCTTGTTCTTCCATCTCGGTCGCAGCGGGTTCGCGTGGTTCATTGACCCAGCCGGAGATGTGCCCGGCCACCGCGCCTCCCACCACCATCAGGGATTGAGGCCCGGCGACACTTCCCAACGCTCCCCCCACGCGCATCCCATAATAGGGGTGCAGAATCCGAACCGCCTCGGCGTCGAGTTCGTGGTCTCCGGTCGCGCGGGCGTAGCCCAATGCGTCGTTCGTGTTGATTGTCTCGTGCCAGATCGACACCAGGGGGAGTTGATTGACTGCGGCGTATGTCCCTGGATGCGTTCGGCTTTGCACATCTTTGGCGTAAGCGGCAGCCTGAATCGCCAGCGCGGGAACGTCGGAATAGATGTAGACGCTGTTGGTGTACGGATTGTAGTGGTCCCCTCCGATCAGCCGACCGGGGATCAACGTGTACCCAATCAGGCTCATCGTTCCCAGTGTGTACCGCCAACCAGCCGACACATTCTCGTTGTCGCGCAGCCGACGCCATTCGTCGCCGGGAGCGTATTGATTCACGCGCACGCAAACGTCCTGCAACTGGTTTTCCTCAATGTAGCAGGTGACCGCTTCGGTCGTGTCGTCTGAAACGTCGTGGTTGTTGACGCGACGGTCCCACAACAGAACCTTGCCAGGAATTCCAAGAACCCAGCCCACGCCATCGACGAACTTGTTCGGCTCTCCTTCGCAGATCTGTGGCGTTGGCTCGGAGCCGGCTTCGCAGTCGACGGGAGGCGCATTTCGCCACCCCCGCCCATATTCGTACGGCCCCGACGCGCAACCTGTCGCCCAGAACAGGCAGACGCCGCAAACTCCCAAAACCCCCGCGCGAATTGTCGACATGCGTGGCCTCCAATTTCGGTTCGAGCTGCTGATGGCGATTCTCGACGCCATCCAGTCAGTCAACAGGAGTTTTATCGAATCAACGACCGCACCGACTGTATCAATTGTAGTGGATTCCGCGATCAGCGTTTGATTTCCCAGGTTTGGCTGCCAACAGCCTGATCACCTGTTGGCAGCCAAATCCAGGCCACAAACAAGTCCTGAGATTTCGCTTTCGAATTCCCGTGATCCCTTGGCATCGAAGCCTGAAAACTACTCAGGAATTCCGGGGTCAGTCCGTCACCGCCGCGACCGACGGTGCCGACTTTCCACCGACCGCGTTGATCGAAATCACCTGATAGGTCGGCCGTTTTCCCTCAGGGGGTGAACTGTCGACAAATCTCATCTCGGCCAACGGCTTCTCCGGAGTGTCGTGGTATGACATGGTCTGAAACAGCCCTTTGCCGAACCGGCCGATCGGCTTTTCCGGCACACGACCGATCTCCACACCGTCACGCAACACGACGAAACCCGAAAGTCCGCTTTCGAAGTCGGCGTTTGCCGACCAGCGGATCGCGACCTGACCATTCGTCGTGCTGACGCGGACCGCGGTGGGGGCCGGTGCTGGTGTCGGGTCGTCGACATCCGCCGACTTCACGTAGAGACTCCAGACTTTTCCGACCGACTCACTGGGGAGCCAGGTCGCTTCCTGCTTGTTTCCTGCGTACTTGCTTGCGGAGACCGCATTCCCTTCCAGGAAAGGAGCGAGCCATCCCGCATCGACATCGACCGGTTTGAGTTTCTGGCTGGCATCGCCCGGTTCGGGCAGTCGCAGCGCCAGGCAGGCATCGAAAAACGGAATCGCGACGTACCGCGAATCGCCGCACTCGTGTCCCGACTTGGGATCGAGAGTCATGCCGATCGGAGCGTTTTTCGCGCGGTAGAACTGAAACATCCGCTCGGCTCCCGTCCACGCACCGCGAAACCGGGCGTCGTCCCGTTCCTTCACACCGGGGTTCACCATCATCGGGATACCGAACGCCGACTCGGGAACGTCCGGTTTGGGAATCTCTCCCTTTTCCCACGCTTCAATTGCCGTCCCCGATCGAAACCAGATCGCCGCGATCCGGTCGGGGTACATCGTCTGCATCAGGCTCGCCCAAAAACCTCCGCCGGAATGTCCCCACAAACACCACGGAACGCGGGCCATTTCGGGACGACTCGCGGCGGCCGCCAGGTCGTCGAGCGCCCGCAAGAACGTTTTGTTTGATCCGTTGCGCGGGTCACACCACAGCCGGCAGTTCTCGGTGTCCTGCTGGTGATACGATGGTCCCAAGAGGGCGCAATTCCATTTGCGGGCGAGTGCCTGCCAGTGCAGGTCATAGGCGGCGGTTCCGCCCCCTTTGCACGCCCCGCTCCCGCAACCATGCTGATGCACGATCACGCCCCGCAACGGCTGCTTTCCCTCGGGAATCCAGACGGTATACGTCACGCCGAACACGAGTTCGCCGGCGACGGTCGAGGGGGGATACGAAACTTCGAAATACTCCCCTTCGTCCGCTGCGCAACCGGGGCGAACCAAACCGAACAAGCAAATGAGAACCAACCACAATCGATGGCGCACGGCGCAGTTCCTCTTTCACAAGCTGCGGGGAAGAATCGACACACCGCCCGGCGCGGTGCGTTTCGGCATGTTACTGCCACTGGAGGCTCACGCATATCGCAGCGACATGCCGGCGGTGTCGAGATCCGAGAACACCCCCTCTCCAACCGCCGCCGCCAGCGCCGCCCCGACCGCCGCCTCTTCACAGTAAACCGTGTTGACCATCGGCAGTCCAAACGACTCTGCCACGAGTTCCGCGAGCAACAGGTTTTCGCGTAATCCATTGCCCGCCGCCACCAACCGGGTCGCGTGAAACGTGGGATGCTGCTTTTGAATCGTCTGAAATCCCGCGTACAGCGCGGCCGCCATCCCTTCGAGTAACGCCCGGGCAAAATGCGCCGGGGTGAAATTCTGCGGCGAAATCCCCGAAAAGGTGCCACGCACCGCGGCGTTTGAGCGCGTGCCGGCGAACGTCGGTTCGCACCGCAATCCCCCCGCTCCCGCCGGCGCTTCCCGCGCCAGTCGGTTGATCGCGGGATAGAGTGACTCGTTGACCGGCACACTCAGGACGTCGCGACCCACCTGCGCGAAGAACTGTTCGAGCAACTGGTACGACCACCCGCCGGGTAATCCGACATTCGACAACAGATTCCCCGAGAAAGGAAACGGACGGAGTTCGACCGGTGGTGCGAAGTCGAGACCGTCGGTAAACACCGCGACTTGCGCCCCGGTTCCGACGTTGACCAGGACGTCGTTCGATCGGTTTGCCACGCTTCCCAAAAAACTGGACTGGTGGTCTCCCAAGGGAGGAAAGATCGAAAGCTGTTCCGACAGACCGAATTCCCGCGCCCACTGAGGGGCGATTTTTCCCATCGGCTGACTCGCTTCACCAACGGGGGGGAACCAAGAGCGGTCGAATCCCAGAGCGGCGATACCAACATCATCCCATGCGCGCGTTTGAGGACGAAACAGGCCGCTGCTCCCTGCCGCCGACGGTTCGATCGCCATCGCCCCCCCGGCGAGGCGCGCCGCGAACAGGTCCATGATGAAGCAGGCCCGCCCCTGGTTTGGCAGGGATCCCATTTCGCTCCGAGCAAGGTTCGCGCCATGTCGACAAAGCTCCCCGTTCCCTGCGGGTTCGGTTCGCCGCCGCGGCGATCCTGCCAGTTGATCAACGGCGTCACGGGTTGAAGCGTGTGGTCGACGATCACGGTTCCGTGCTGCTGCCCCGTGATGCCCAGGGCGACGACGTCCCGCGATCGATCACCCAGCGTGCCCGTTGTCTGTCGCAGACATTCGAGCGCCTGGTCGACAATCCGGTTCGCGTCCCACTCCGAGCGTCCCCGCGCGCGGTCAGCCGGACTGGTGATATTGGCATCGTTCGGAACCGCCGACCGGCAAATCACGTCCCCCGCATCGCTGTCAAACACGATGGAGGTGAGCTTGGTCGTTCCAAGGTCGATTCCCAGTAGCAGCGGCATGGTGAATTCGCAGGCGAGCGGATCTGTGAGAAATTTTGTGTGCGATGAGAGTTTCGTGGCTCAGACGTTTTGCGCCAACCGCCGAAGTTCCGGCTCCATTCGCCGCATTCCTTCGGCCACGTCCACAATGGGCCGGTATTCGAAATCGCGGCGCGCGCCATCGATCGAATAGTAATGAGAGCCGGCGAGTTGTTGCGCGAGAAACCGCGTCATAGGAGGTTCGGTGGTTTTTCCCAGGACACGATACAGTCCTTCGAGTGTGGCACCCGCAGCGTAGGCGACACTTGCGGGAATTCGCTTTCTCACGCGGGGGAGTCCCGCGAGGGAGAGCAGTTCGTCGATCCACGCCCAGAGTGAGACCGGTTCCGGCTCGTTGATAAAATACGCGCGGCCGGCGATCGGGGAAGTGGCATTCAGGCAGTCCGCCGCCTGGAGATGGGCGGCGGCGACATTTTCGACATAGGCCATGGAAATCAAGTTGCGTCCATCCCCCACGCGCACGAGTCGGCCCATTTTGGCACGTGCCACGAGACGGGGGATGAGGTGATTGTCGCGCGGCCCCCAGATCAGGTGCGGGCGCAAGGCGACAGTGGCCAGCCGATCGCCGTCGTTCGCTTCCAGGACCGCGCGCTCCGCGAGCGCCTTGGAATGCGGATAGTGGCACAGGTATCGACTGGGATAGGGGAGCGATTCGTTGGCGTTGCGGTGATCTTGACCGTCGTAGATCACGCTGGGAGAACTGGTGTGAATGAGTCGGGCGACCCCCTGTTTGCGACACGCGGAGAGGACGTTCAACGTCCCCATGGTGTTGATCCCGTGGTAGTAACTCCACGGTCCCCAAATCCCCGAAACGGCGGCGGTGTGAAAAACCGCGTCGACACCCCGGCAAGCGACCTCCACCGCGCTCGCGTCGCGAATGTCTCCCGACAGACACTCGACGTTCAATTCCGCCAATCGCGGATAACTCCCCCGACACAGCACCCGCACGCGATCGCCCCGCGCGACGAGCTGTTCGACCAGATACAGTCCGAGAAATCCTCCACCACCGGTGACAAGTGCGTGCATGAAGTTGGGGAGTTAATCGACGAATTCGAACTCGTTCGACAGCAGCAGGGCCTGCGAGAGTTGGTCCAAAGCCGGTTGTGAATCGCCCACATCCAAAACGAAGCGCGTCGCCGACTCTGATTCGGCGGGATCCGGAAGTCGAGCCAGGATCTGGCGATAGACATCGCGAATTCGGGCTTGGACCTCTGCGACAGGATCGCCGGCTGCCGACGTGGCGGAAGCCGAAGCGGCGGCGATCGCGCGGGCCGCGACGGCTCGGGCCTGCTCGATCACGAACGGGGAATTCATGCTGTAGAGCGCCTGTTGCGGAACCGTCGTCTGCGGTCGTTGCGGCGTACTGACATCGGGACTGGCGAAGTCGAACACGCGAAATGTGCCGGGGAGATCCTGTCGATCGATGAACCCGTACACGGTCCGCTTCGTGGTGAACGGTTGGGTGAAAATGTCGACCGGCCGGCCCCCTTCTTCGCCATTCAGTCGCCCGGCGACTGCCAGCAACCCGTC
>JAPLOC010000175.1 GCA_026692825.1 Planctomycetota bacterium
ATCGGGGTGACCAACGGCAACAAACCCGGTCTGACATCCACAGGTACCGACATTCCCACAACCAACGACAGTGTCGCGTTTGGACCGGCGGCTGGCATCACGCAACTGACCCCCTGGGGTGGCCAGTGGCTCGTGGGGCTCGCGAACAGCACGCTCTGGTTCTGGGCCGACGGCAAGGGGACCGACGCGACCACGTCGACCCTCTCGTATTCGCTGATTCAGCCCTTGCTGGCGGGTGCCGGCAAGCGGATTGTCCTCGAAAACCTGACCCAGTCCGAACGCAACATGCTGTACGCCGTGCGTGACTTCGCACGGTACCGCATGGGCTTCTTCACCCAGATCGCGGTTGGCGGTAACGTCGCCGGTGTGACCCCCGTCAGTCAGCCCGGGGTGGGAACTGGTGTCAGTCCGCTCGGTTCGCCGACTCTCCAGGGGGGTTACCTGGGGTTGATTCAGCAGATGCAGATCATCGCCAACCAGGAATTCAACATTCGGCTGCTGCTGTCGAACCTCGACAAGACCCGCAACCGCGTGTCGCAGCCCCGTCGACCCTATGAAGTGGTCGATGCCCTTCCGGAAGGGGTCACGATTCCTGACAGCCTCTCGGAAGTGGTCTACTTCCGGCGGGAGATTATGCTGGACGAACTGAATCGACCGATTGTCGGCGACGACGGCAAACCCGAATTGGAAGGACGGTTGTACATCGTCGATCGATTGACTGACGAACAGCGTGACCAGCTTGTGAGCCTCAGCGATGATCCCAAGTGGACCTCGGTGATTCGAACACTGGTCGAGCAGGCGGGACAGGCGACACGCAATCAGCAGGTCGCCCAGCTCGAAACGCAGTTGGCCTCGCTCTACAACCAGCTTCGGGCGAACCGGACGACGTTCCAAAACAACGTCGATCAGTACAAGATCACCTTGGGTCTTCCAACCAGTCTTCCCGTTACGATCGATCGCGATCTGTTGAAACCATTCGAACTTGTCGATCCTCGATTGAACCGCCTTGTGGACCGGCTGGAAGGGTTCGTCCCCGATCCCCCCGCAGGATACGAGACGCACCCCGACGCGGTCGCGATGCAGCGGGTGAACCAGTTGATGCAGCAGTACAATGTTGAGGATCCCGATCAGCAGGTTCTGCAAGGCCTGATTCTGGAACTGTTTGTGTTGAAAGATGACCTTGCCCGAGACGCCATCGTCCCGCTCGATACCGACTTTGACCACGCCCTGGACCATTTGGCCAAGCGAAAAACCGTCGCGGAACGTGACCCGGGATTGGAACCGTACAACGCCGCCAAGTTCCGCGAACTGCACGACCGCCAGATCGAAGAATTCAAACTGCTGGAAACGCAGTTGCAGAATCTCCGTAAGAAGGTGCTGGAAAAGAACTTGTCGCTGGAGGCCCGCAAGGCGATCGCCGCCGAGGTGAACGATGTGCGGGAAGGAATGATCGCTCTCACGCAGGGGGTGACCGGTGTCGAAGCCAACCTGCGAATGGAATTGATCGATCTGAACGAATATGACATGGAGATGGAGACGGCGGTCGAGATCGGACTCGACAATCGGCTCGACCTGAAGAACGTTCAGGGACAGTTGATGGATGCCCGCCGCAAGGTCGAAGTGGCGGCAAACCAGTTGCAAGCGGTACTGAACATTACGGCCGCTGGTGATATCCGGACCCATCCCCTGACTGGCCTGAACAACAATCCATTCGATTTCCGAGGAGACGAAAGCAATATTCGGCTGGGAATTCAGTTCACCACCCCGATTCAACTGGTCCAGCAGCGGAACACCTACCGGGCCGCCCTGGTTGGTTTTCAGCAGGCTCGGCGAAACTACATGCGGGTCGAAGATTCGGTGAAATTCGATGTGCGGACGACCTGGCGTAACATCGACCTGAACCGGCGGAACTTTGAAACTGCGAAGGCCAATGTGCGGGCCGCGGTCATTCAGTATGATATCGCGGTGGAACAGGCCTCGGCCCCAACCGGCGTCGCGCCGGCGGGTGGCGGGGGTGGTCTTGGCGGTGGTGCTGGTGGTGCGAACCAGGGTTTGAATATCCTGAACGCGTTGAACTCACTGCTCAGACGCCGGCTTCTTCACCGACGACTTCTATCAGCAGCAAGCCCGCCCCTTGGGTTCACAACCCGACTTTGTCGTTCGCCCGATGCTGGGGCCGAACAACAACCTTTACGATCCGTCCAATCCCAATCTTCCGCCACTCCCCAACACGGAGATCAACAATGCAGGGCCGAAACCTCTCGACCAGGGCCCGCCGACGCCAGACGCACGGCGGAAGCCCGGCCGTGAAAAACGGATTCAGTACGCGAGTGAGGAACTCAAGGTTCCGACAGGTATCGCACGCATCGACCGGCAACAACCCCTCACGGTACGGGGGAGCAGCCCGGACGCTGATTATGATCCTGGGCGTGCTCGGATTGGCGGGAGGAAGCCTGGCGGCGTGGAACAGCGGAATGCTGGGGGGCAAACGCGAGGAAACGCGGGTGCTCAGCACAGTGGAGGTTACGCGCGGATTACTGGAAATCAACATCGTTGAGCGGGGGAGTCTCGCCAGCGCCAACAACTCGACCCTCTTCTGCATGGTGGAAGGGGAGTCGGGGACCGGGATCCTGAAGATCGTCGATGAAGGTTCCAAGGTCACCGGTGGACAGGTGCTGGTCGAACTCGACGCCTCCCGGCTGCGGAACGACATGACGACGCAGCAGATCAAGGTGGAAGAGTCGAGCGCGTCGCGAACGCAGGCGGAAGAAGAACTCAAGATCCAGAAGAGCCAGAACGAAAGCGATATCGCCGACGCCGAGCTCAAACTGGAAATCGCCAAGCTCGACCTCGAGAAATACGAGGACGAGCGAGGCGAATACAAGCAGAAGGAAAACGAGTTCAAAGGGAACGTGCAGATCGCCCAGGAAGATCTGACCCGCGCGGTGGAAAAGCTCCGTTACCAGGAGCGGATGATCGCGAAGGGATATGCGACACAGACGGAACTCGACGCCGACCGGATCGCCGAGAAAAAGGCCCGGCTCGCTCTCGCCTCCGCCGAAGAAAAACTGCACGTTCTCGACACGTTCGAAAAGAAGCGACAATTGGCCGAACTGCGGGCCAATGTGAAAGACTTCGAACGGGAACTGGTGCGGGTCAAGCAGAAGGCGGCGAACGCGATGGTGCAGAAGCAGGCCGACTTCAAAGCGAAAGATCTGACCTACACTGTTGAAAAGGAAAAGTACGACAAGCTGCAACGTCAGATCGACGCCTGCATCATTAAGGCGCCTCGCGACGGCCTCGTCGTCTATGCCAACACCCGTTCCGGGGGCTTCCGAGGGTCGGGCAACGAGCCTTTGATCTACGAAGGGGCCAAAGTGAAAGAACGGCAGGCGATCATCAACCTGCCCGATATCACAAAAATGCAGGTCGACGCCCGCATCCACGAGTCGAAGATTTCGCAAGTGCGCGATGGCCTGCCTGTGACGGTGAAGGTCGACGCGAAGCCGGGAACGCAGTTCACCGGTGTGGTCGAAGCGGTGGGAACGGTTCCGATGTCGGCCAACTGGCCGAACCCGAATCTCAAAGAATATCAGTGTACGATTCGGCTGACTGACTCGATCGAACGGGTCTCGGAGTTGAAGCCAGGGCTGACCGCCGAGGTTGAAATCGTGGTCGCCCGACTCGAGAACGTGTTGCAGGCCCCCGTGCAGTCGTTCATTGAGCGGGGTGGTCGGCAGTTCGCATTTGTGCAGACAGCGGACGGCAAGGTCCATCGCCGCGAGGTGCGTCTCGGCCGATCGAGCGAAGACAAGAGCGAGATCAAAGAAGGGGTGAAGGAGGGAGACCACGAAATCGAGGGATTGAAAGAAGGGGAACGAATCGTTCAGACCCCCCGGACGTTGATTGCCAAGGAAGTGCAGCAGCTTGAAGAAGAGGTTCCCGCCGTTGCGCCTGTCAATGCCGACGCGGCGAAAGCTCCGTTGCCTCCGATTCCCGCGGTGAAACCGCCAGCCGGTTCGCCCGGTGCGGGTGGTCCTCCGGGTGCGGGTGGTCCTGGAGGTGGTGAAGCGGGTGGCCCTCCCGGCCGCGGGCGACCGGGCGCGGGAGGTCAGCGGGGAGATCCCTCAGCGTTCTTCGCCAATCTCGACAAGAACAGTGACGGCAAACTGACGGAAGACGAGCTTCCCGATCAGATGAAGGGTTTCCTCAAAATGGACACCAATGGCGACAAGGGGGTCGACAAAGAGGAGTTCATGAAAGGAATGGAAGAGCGGATGAAACAAATGCAGAATGGAGGAGGCGCTCCTGGAGCGTGATTCCATGAAGCTCGCCGCTCAGGTCATTGACCTGCAAAAACACTACGACCTGGGACCTGTGGTCGTGAAGGCCCTCCGGGGAGTCAGCATTGACTTCCCCGAAGGCGATTTCGTCGCGATCATGGGATCTTCAGGAAGTGGTAAGAGTACGCTGCTCAACTTGCTGGGGGGCCTCGACCGTCCCTCCATGGGAAAGTACATCCTGGGGGGACTCGACGTCTCGCAGATGAGCGACACGCAGTTGTCGAATGTCCGCAATCAGAAGATCGGGTTCATCTTCCAGTCGTACAACCTCATCACGCAGTACACGGTTCTCGAGAATATCGAGTTGCCGCTGCACTATCGGCCGGGTCACCCTTCCGTCTCGGCCGCCGATCGCAAGAAGTGTGAAGAGATGGCGATTCGGGTCGGTTTGGGACAGCGACTGGACCATCGGCCGTTTCAGCTCTCGGGGGGTCAGCAGCAGCGCGTGGCGATCGCCCGCGCGATGATGAACGAACCCGAGATCATCCTGGCCGACGAAGCGACCGGTAACCTCGACTCGGTCACCAGCACCGAAATCATGACGCTGTTGCGGAACCTCAACGACGAGGGACGCACGATCATCATGGTGACGCACGAACCCGACATCGCGATGTGGGCCAAACGGCAGATCGTGATGCGGGACGGCGTGGTGTTCAAAGAGATCAAGAACGAAGTCCGCACCACTGCCCCCACCGCGTTCGCCGAGTCGAGTGACAAGGCGTTCGTCGAACACGAACTGGGGAAAAAGCCGGCGGGCGAAGGCAAACATTAGTTTCTCCCACCATCAGGGGGCCGCTTCCCGGGAAGAGGCTCCCTGATTCTCTTTTGTGTTGACTCCGCAAGGAACGACTGGCCAATGTTGATGCGCATGATCCGCACGGTGCAGTTGGGGCTGAAGAGCCTTTTGCTGCACAAGCTCCGTTCCGGACTCACCATGCTGGGGATTGTGTTCGGGGTCTTCTCGGTCATCGCCATGCTGGCGATTGGCGAAGGGGCCAGTAACCAGGCCCAAAAGCAAATCGTCGCTCTCGGTGCCACCAACATCATCGTCCGAAGCATCAAGCCGGTCGAAGGGTCGACCCAGGACGCCAACTCCGGCGGCACCCCCCGTTACGGCCTGCTCCGTTCCGATCTCCGCCGACTGCAAAACACGATTCCCGAAGTGGTCAGCGCGATTCCGATTCGCGAACTGTACCGCGAAGCCCGGCACCTCAAATACACAATGCAGTCGCGGCTCGTGGGCTGCACCCCCGAGTACCAGGATCTCAACCAGTTGAAGATCCGCAAGGGGCGGTTTCTGAGTGACGCCGACCGTCAGACCCGAGCCAATGTTGTCGTCCTGGCCCACGAAGTCGCCAAAAAGCTGTTCCCCGTCGAAGACCCGCTCGACAACCAGGCGATTCAGGTCGGCGAGATCTTTTACAGCGTCATTGGTGTTACCGAGCCGCGGACCGCGTCGGCTGCCATCGGCGGCAGCCTGTCGGCCCAGGAATTCGACAAAGATCTCTACATCCCCATCGAGACGTTCCGCGCCCGCATCGGCGACCAGGTCTTCTCTCCCAAGCAGGGGGGGATGGATTCCGAACATGTCGAACTCAACCAGATCACCCTCGAAGTGCGCGACGTCAAAGACGTCATTCCGACGGCCGAGGTTGTCCGCGGTACGCTCGAAAAGTTCCACCCGATGAAGGACTTCAACGTCGTTGTGCCGTTGGAGCTGCTCAAACAGGCCGAACAACTTCGGCAGATCTTCAACGTAGTTCTCGGCTCGATCGCCGCCATCAGTCTGGTCGTCGGTGGCATCGGGATCATGAACATCATGCTCGCGACGGTGACCGAGCGAACGCGTGAGATCGGTATCCGCCGGGCGCTCGGGGCGAGACGTCGCGATATCATCGAACAATTCCTCACTGAGACCGTGGTTCTCTCGGGATCGGGGGGACTTTTGGGAATCGGGCTGGGACTGATCACGCCGCTGGCGTTCACTTTGATCCGCGATTTCACGCTGCGGTTCGTGCTGGACGGGGGAACGCTGTCGGACACGTCAAAGATGTTCCAGGAAATGCAGCCGGTCGTGGCGTTTTGGAGTCTTCCTCTGGCGTTCGGGATCTCGGTCGGCATCGGCATTCTGTTCGGACTCTACCCCGCGCAAGCCGCCGCCAAGCTCGACCCGATTGAAGCGCTGCGACACGAATAGGGTTTGACGGGCTTGGAGTGTGTTCGATGTCTCCGTACTCGGTCTTCACCAGTTACGCGCGGCGTGACGCCGCTGGAAAGCCGTTCTCGAAATTCATCGCGGAGCTGAAGGATCGAGTGCAGCGCAAAACCGGTCGAGATCTGGCGTCCGTATGTTTTGTGGATGGGACGGGAATTAAGATTGGAGATGACTGGACGGCGACACTTGCCGAAGGAGTTTGTACCGCGGAGGTGATCGTCTGCCTGATGTCTCCGAATTATCTCAACAGTGTGTGGTGCGGGCGTGAGCTGTCGGTCTTTCGACAACGAATCCAGGAGATGAGGAAAACGCTGCCGGCGACCACGCGTTTGCCGGCGTTCATCTTTCCCATTGTCTGGGAAGTCTTGCCGGGTCGGTCGCTGCCCAAGGTGCTTGCGAGCTTTCAGTATTCGGAAGATGCGTTTCCGCCCGCCTATTCCGAAAAAGGGCTGCGTCAATTGGCGCAACTGCCGCGGCTGAGAACAGCGTTTCTGGAATTCCTGGAGTTTCTTTCTGATCGAATTCGGGACTCGCTGGAGGATCGGCATCGCCTCGCTCCGCACCCGCGTCATGCAGCAGGCTGGCAGCTTCGAGATTGGGAGCGACTCGAAAGCGCATTCGTCGACACAAAGCGCCCGTACGACGTCGAGGTGCTGTCACTGGTTCCTGGCGGACCCGCCTCAATTGCGGACGCGAGATCACAGGATTTGCACGAGGTCGTTGGCCAGGTCGCGGAACTGCTGCGAGTCCCGGCTCGGGTTTCGGAATTGGTTCCCACGTCGCTTGGCGCGGCATTACACCAGAACTCCCAGGACAGACTGACATCGGTGGTCATACTCTCGGCCTCAGACCCGGAATTTCGTGGGAAACTCGAGTTGCTCAATGCGGTCGGCTCCACAGAGTTTGGACTCATCGTCATTGATTCTTTGAACGACCCCACCCACAGGTCACTCACGTTGTCGCGGCAGATTTCGACACTGCCAGCAAGAAGCTTGGAGCGTGCCCTACAGGAGGGACGCGCGACGTCTTGCGCCGCGGATGAACTGCCATGCGAGCTGGAACGTCTGTTCGTCCTGGTGCGCAATCGCCAAATGCACAACGACAAACCGGCCGCCGCCGTCGATGCCGCCACGACGGCACACGCCACCGCGGAAGGTGTTCCCACGGTGCAGCGCCCGGAACTCACCGGCCCGGGTGGGAGTGCGACGCCATGATCAACCCTGAAGACGGCGTTTCAACGCCCAATGATCGGAACGGCCGGATTGTGACGTTTTACTCTTACAAGGGTGGAACCGGCCGCACGATGGCGCTCGCCAATCTCGCATGGCTCTTGGCCTCGTCCGGGAAGCAGGTACTGGTCATCGACTGGGATCTGGAAGCGCCCGGACTGCATCGCTATTTTCGGCCATTTCTCGACGACCCCGAACTCGCTGAGACGCGAGGTTTGATCGACTTTTTCCAGGAGTTCAGTGAAGGATCGCGCGTCGAGCAGAATCGCCGCCGCGGATCTACGGATGCCGGCGAACATTGGTTCGACGAATACGTCGATCTGTCGCGGTTCGCCGTTCCGGTCGATTTTGAGTTTGTCCGCGGCGGGTCGATCGACCTGATCGCCGCTGGCCGGCAAGGCCCCTCGTATGGCATTCTCGTCAACTCAATGAACTGGAACGAGTTCTACGAGCGGCTCGGGGGAGGCGTGTTTATGGAACACGTTAAACAGCGACTGCGGCGGGACTATGATTTCATTCTGATTGACAGTCGAACCGGTCTCAGCGACACTGCGGGCATCTGCACGATCCAGATGCCCGATGATATGGTGGTCTGTATGACGCTCAACCGGCAGAGTATTGAGGGGGCCGCCGCGGTTACCGCGTCGGCCGACAAGGCCCGGCGCAAGCCGACAGGTGAACCGGGATTGCGGATCTGGCCGGTGGCGATGCGGGTGGAACTCGCCGAGAAGGACCGGCTGGAAGCGGCGCGGCGGTTGTTTCGGGAACGACTGAGTCCGTACGTCTGGCAACTCAACCGGAATGCGCGGGCCGCGTATTGGCATAACATGGAAGTGCTGTATTTTCCATACTACGCATATGAGGAGATTCTGGCACCGATCGCGGATTCGTGGCGAAGTTCCAACACCCTCCTGGCGGCGATGCAGAGGATCGGGTCCAGAATTTTCGGGATCTGGTATTCGGAGGCCGGCAGACTCGACGATCGTCGCCGGGCCGAACTGATCGCTCGATTCGCGACGTCAACAGTCACTGTGGCTACCCCATCACCGACCGGCGGGTTTACGGTCTATCTTAGTTATTGCCACGCAGATTTTCCTGGCCTCGACGGGTGGCGTGCCGTTTCGGTGTTGAAGGACGAGATCACCAGCATGATCCCAAGTGCAAGAATCTTCAATCCCCGCGAAGAATGGACCTTAGGAGGTGACATCCGCTCAGAGGTCACCGTCGGAATTCGTGAAGCCGACGTATTGCTGGCGTTTGTGAGTCGGGTTGCGCTGCGTTCGGATCGGTGCCAATTCGAGTGGCGACTTGCGTCGGAGATGGGAAAGGTCGTGATTCCCGTGTTTCTTGAAAAGGATGACTTGCTCAGATCACGGTTGCCATCGTCGCTGGAAAGCGTTATTGGACTCGAATTGATCGAACCCTTTCACTGGGAATCGATAACTTTACAGCCGCTAGTAGCGGGCCTCAAGAATCTCTTCCAGCGGCGCAATGCGTCCCCGAACTACTCGGCTGGCGATCCAGACGATCCTCAGAAAGGGCGCTGGGGCGGTCAGCCGTTCGTGAACGGATATCAGCTCGCAGCCAGGGTTCAGGAACTGGACGCCAAATGGTTTGAAATCGAACTGACTGTTTCCGCTCCACTGGGAAACCTGCTGGAGGGTCCCGTGGAATTTCACCTGCCCCCCTGGTGCGGTGAAACCATTCGCAAGGTCGTGGCAGACCGGGTTTCTTTCGTGTCGATCAAGGTTCGTTCGTGGCGCGCCTTCACCGTAGGGGTTCGACTCAACAAAGGGGAAACCTGTCTGGAACTGGATTTGGCGACTGACGTTTCCATGGCAGAATACCACAATTTCATCGCAAGCTGATTCGACGCGCCGCTCATTTCGAATCACCAGGGGAATGCAGGCTCGTCAACATGTCGGAATGAGACCCGTTTCGAAAAACGGATCGACCCGTTCTTTGCGGCAAACCTGTTCAGGCGTTGCGGCCGCCATCGTTGCGGTCGGCATAATCGCAACCCGGACTGACTTCTCCCGGGGAATTCGCCGACAGAGCATGGGACACTGCGTACTGCACCCCGTGTCCGATGGTTTCCGCTGACAATTCCCGAAACCTCCCCCTTTCCGGAGGGGGGGAGTGGGGGGATAATGATGGTTTCGCCGACTGGCCCGCCGGGAATCCCGCACGGGTCCCGTAGCGGCGGATTCGATGCGATTCAACGGATTTTGGAACCCGACTCATGTTGCCGGCGACTTGGATGGCGAATTTGTGGCGGGAGCTGTTTCCAACACGCTCCGCGAAGCCGCGTCGCGGCTCGGCGGAGACGCCCGCCCTGCGGGTCCGTCGACTCGAACCACGACGGGTTCTCAACGGGGCCCCTCTGCTCGCCGACGCCGTGCTGGCCAATGGGCTGAGCAGCCCCGCCGACCAGTCCACCCCCTGGATGGTTTC
>JAPLOC010000176.1 GCA_026692825.1 Planctomycetota bacterium
CCGACAAGATGCGCAACATCTGCGCCGGAATGACGAAACCCTGGCTGATGCCCGGGATTTCCGCCTGCGAAATGCTGGCGAACACAATCTCAATCTCGGCGACGAGTTGCTCCCCAATCTTCGCCGTCCCTTCGACGATTCCCCCATCGGGACGCATGTCGAGCAGTTTCACGCTGTAGGTCAGCGTGTCGCCCGGCATGGCGTACCCATGGAACACCACTTTGGGAATCTTCGCCAGCACAATGACGGTGCGAAACTGCTGGGTCTCCCCCACCAGGATCCCCCCGGTCTGGGCCAGGCCTTCGATGATCAGCGAGTGCGGCATCACCGGAAAACCGGGGAAATGGTCGTGCAAATGGTCTTCCGCCATGGTCACGCACTTCACCGCGGTGGCGTGCGAACCACTCGAAAACTCCACAAACCGATCAATCCAGATCCAACGCATTTCGAACCGCTTGGCCAGAGCCTGAGGGCGACTTCCGGGAGGGACGGGGGAACCAGCGCAAGCCTCAGGCCGGCAGTTTGCTTTGCAGGAAGTTCACAATCATTCCCACGGTGAACAATCCCTGAATGTTCTCCACCTTGGGGTTCTGCGCGAACTTGCTCACGTCGGCGTGGGGCATGCTTTTCCGCAGCTTCTCGATCCCTTCCGCAGTCACCAGACCATCTTTCACCAGCGACTCGTCGGTCGCCAGGTTTTCCGGGAACAGCTCCCCGCGGGGAATCTTGATGCTGAACTTCTTTTCCAGCCGGAAAATGATGTCCAGGAAGTCGATCGATTCCGCTCCCAGATCCCCCACCAGTGTGGCTTCCTGAGTCACCTCGTCGTCATCGACACCCAGGGCGTCGACCAAGGTTTCACGGACCTTCTCAAAGACTTCTTCTGACGTTGGCATGAATATCCTCCAGAGACCCACAAACACAATGACCGCCGTGGCGGGAAAATGCTCTCCCGCCACCCAGCAGGCGGTCTAGAATCCTCCGAGTGTCAGCCCACCATCGACGGTGAGAATCTGACCCGTAATGTACGACGCCGCGTCACTCGCCAGAAACAACACCGCCTGGGCGATGTCGTCGGGGCGTCCCAGCCTGCGGAGCGGAATGGACTTCTTGATCTCCGCCTCGGCGGCGTTTCGCACCGCCTGTGTCATGTCGGTTTCAATGAAACCCGGCGCGACGGCGTTGACGGTCACCCCCCGGCTCGCAAGTTCTTTGGCCAGACACCGGGTGAATCCTTCGATCCCCCCTTTGCTCGCCGCGTAGTTCGCCTGCCCCTTGTTTCCAAAATGGGCGGCGACACTCGACATGTTGATGATCCGCCCCGATCGGGCCGACATCATCGGTCGGTACACCGCGTGGCAGAAGTTGTAGACGCTGTTGAGATTCGTATCGATCACGTCGCGCCACTGCTCTTCTGACATTTGAATCAGCAGCGAGTCGCGAATGATCCCCGCGTTGTTGACCAGAATGTCAACCTTCTGGCGGCCTTCCAGGAACTGCTCGACCACCTGGTCGGCGGCCCCCTTGTTCCGAACGTCGGCCTGCACCGCCGACACGTCGTAACCTTTCGCCTTCAATTCGGCCACGACGGCGTCCGCAGCCTGCGCGTTCGACTGATAGACAAACGTCACCGCGGCCCCAGCGGCGGCCAGCGTTTCGACGACGGACCGCCCGATCCCTCGGCTTCCCCCAGTCACGAGGGCGGTTTTTCCTGCGAGTTTCATGGATTCCGATCTGGTTTGGTGGACAGGATTTGGGGAAGCAACTCGCGCCAGTGGCGATTCTGGATCTCGTCGGCGTCGCCAGCCAGCGGATTGCGATCACGCAGATTGAACCGCTCCAGCGTCAGCCGACCCGAGACGGCCACCTGATCGTCCACCGTTCCCGTCGCTTTGAATGTGTACTCGTCCCCGTTCACGGAATGGACTTCCAGAACGGCCTTCAATGCCTTTCCTGGAACGACGAAGTTCACGAACTTCATCGCCCGGGCGCTTTTCAACAGCACCGTGCTGTGCTGAAAGTCTTCGGTCTTCCGAATCAGCCAGCCGCCGGCCTGAGTCAATGCCTCGACCATCAGCACCCCGGGCATCACCGGGAAGCCGGGAAAATGATCGGCCAGGTACTCTTCCGCCAGCGTCAGGTTCTTGATCGCGGTGATCGATTTCCCCGGAACAAGTTCCGTGATCCGATCAATCAGGTTGAACCGCATTCACGACGCTCCGGAACCCCAGGGACAAATGACAAAGGATCGGAGAGTATATTCGTCCAGTCCATGTGCCACAAGTTATTGTTTTACTCACATCAACGAACACGAGTATGAATCTCTCGATTGATCTCCGCACAAACAACCGTGGCGTGAACCGAAGTCCACGCCACGGCGGTTGGCCCGCATCTCGATTTGTAGCGACGACGCTCCGCGGCGTCGCTCCGGTTGTGGCAATCACGTGGCCGGTTTGGCCAAGTTGACAGCCCCCGAACCGGATGGGGTCTCATTGCGAATTCCCGCCAACCCGTACTCATCGTTTGAGTTGAGCGTCGCGTTTTCCGGTGCGCGGATTCGATCACCCGACTCCGACACTACTTCTTGGTCTTCGAAGTATTCCCCTGATCCTTCGCCGCCGTTCGGCTCACTCCCCCCGCCGACGGTTTCACCGATTCGTCGGAATCGGTTTCCCTCGACGCCGACGCGGTCTCCGCCGACGCGGTCAACTGCTTCCAGTTCTTGACCGACCAGTGCGAATAGGTGTTCATGACAGCGTAGCCGAGCTCGTCGAGGTCGGCCTTGAACGTCGTCGCGGAGAGGTTTTCGTTGCGGATGACCCGCTGCAGAATGAACCGGCGGTTGCTCTTCACGTACGCGAAGAAAATGCCGTTGCCGACCATGTCGTTGTCGGCCAGCAGCCGCAGCAGGGCGGTGCGGGGGACGTCGGCCGACGACTGGGGCAGTTCATCAAGCCAGGCCATGATCCAGACGGTCTGTTCGTCATTCGACATGACCGCCGACATCGACAGGCCCCATTCCTCACCCACTCCATCCTTTTCGGTGTAGGTGAAGTCGTAGGCTTTTTCGCGAAGCGTTCCCTTGACGCCGCACGCTTTCAGCACCTTGCCCAGGCTCTCCAGGGTCAACGCCCCTTTGAGGGGGGCCGGCTTGACGACTTCGTCCGCCGCCTGAACCGCCCGCGCGCCGGCCGCCGCTCCCATCACGGTCAACCCGGCGGCCAGTAAGTTTCTCCTCGAAAGTTCCCGAGCCATCCTGTCACTCCTTTGAAAAATCGCAGGTTTTGAAGAACGCTCCGCGTTCCTCCGATGACGCACCTTCCACGCCACCGACAACCCAATTCGGTTGAATCGAGACTGGAGCCGCCTCTAGAGCGACGCCAGATGGCGCAGGCAAAGCTGCGACCACGTCTCGAAACCGTCGAGGTCGCGCATCAATTCCTGTGCCGGGGCGAACCCTGCGTCTAACATCGACTCTTCCCTAGCCCGAACTTTCGGTTCTTCCAGTTCAAACAGATGCACAATCCCCAGATGGACCTTTCCGACCTCGCTCGCATCGTCGTTCAGCAGCCCGATCAACCGATCACGCACCGGTGATTCCAGGTACACTTCTTCATGGATTTCGCGGTACAGCGCATCGAGATACTGCGATCCGCGCAGGCTCTGGTCGGTGCTGGAGATGTGCCCCCCCACTCCAACCGACCGCTTCCCCCGCAACCTTCCCTCCCCTTGCAGTTTGCCCCGTGTGTAATGGAACAACAGATCTCGGTACCGGAACATGCAGTACGGAATGAGCTGTTTGAAACTGGGGTCGAGTTCCATCTCGTCCCGGGGACGGTAGCTCACATGCGCCGGATCAAACAGCCGCTTCAAGTACGGCTCCACATCCGTGCAGACCCCCTGGAAATATCCCAGCGAGTGGAACACCTCGGTCGGAATCACCAGCACTTGTTCCACCGGACTCTCAGACGCGGTACTCATCAGCGACTCTCTCCCAGAAGTTCCTGCAACGCGGCCCCTTCATCTCCCGAACGCATCAGCGATTCCCCGACCAGAATCGCCCCGATCCCGGCTTCCAACAGCCGCAGTACGTCGGCCCGGGTTCGGATGCCGCTTTCACTCACGAACACACAGTCGGCCGGCACTTTTTGCGACAGCTCGATCGAATGCCCCAGATCGGTCTGAAACGACCGCAGGTTGCGATTGTTCACGCCGATCAAATCGGGTTCGAGCTTAAGAACCCGCTCCAGATTCTCCGGCTCATACAACTCGATCAGCACTGCCATTCCCAATTCGAGCGCCTGGAAATACAGTTCGCGCAGTCGGCAGTCCTCCAGACACTCGGCGATCAACAGCACACAGTCGGCTCCCGCAGCCCGCGCTTCGAACACCTGATAGGTGTCGAGCAGAAAGTCCTTCCTTAACACCGGCAGCGAAACCGCAGCCCGCGCCGCGACGAGATATTCGAGCTTCCCCTGAAAGAAATGTTCGTCGGTCAGCACACTGAGGCATGCTGCCCCGGCACGTTCGTAATTCGTGGCGATTCGCACGGGATCAAAGTCGGCGCGAATGATTCCCGCCGAGGGCGAGGCTTTTTTCACCCCGGCGATCACCCGCATCCGACCGGGCGACCGCAACGCGCCGACGAAATCGCGTACGGGGGGCGCGTCGGCGATCCGGGCGCGCAGCTCGGCGACCGGCACGGTCGATTTGGCCAGAGCCACCTCGTCGCGCTTCCACGCCATGATCTTTTCGAGAATGTCCGACAAGACTCCCACTCCTGATTCAACGACTCCGAACTGTCTCCAGCGGTCCGGAGTATAGCGAGCCTAGAAAATCCTCACATGGACCTGCCGGGTTCTAGGCCCGTCGAACTCACAGAGGTAAATCCCCTGCCAGGTTCCCAGAACCAACCGCCCCTGTTCCACAATCACCCGGCAACTGGACCCCATCATCGATGCTTTCACGTGGGAATCGCTATTTCCCTCGGCGTGCAGGTAACCGGGCGCATCGCGCGGAACGAGCCGGGCGAGGGTCAGCAGCATGTCGTGAACCACATCGGGGTCGGCGTTTTCGTTGATCGTCACGCCGGCGGTTGTGTGCGGAACGAAGACCAGCACCTCTCCCGACGTCACCCGTGCCGCGTCGACGGCAGACTGGATCTGCACGGTGATCTCCACGAATTCGTCACGTCGTCGGGTTCGGATTTCGAGGGTCTGCATGGTGTGTGAATTCAGAAGGTGAACAGGATTTTCCCCGCAGTCGGGGAGTCATCGTCCAGGCGGCCGATTCAGGGATGTTATACCGCGAGCGGAGGAAAATTAGACATTCGTTGAGCGACCCCTTGCCGGCTCGCCCGGCAGGTGAAGGAGATCGGTGGCTAACATGATACGCCGCGATCACGGCTCAGACCCCTGCCACGTCCTGTGGCAGGTGAATCAGATCGCCGCTCAGGTACCGCAGTCGACGGGGATGGTGCAACCGACTGATCGCTCCAATCCGATTATGGACTCGAATGTCAAAGATGCGCACCAAAGCCAATGGCACGCACCTGAGCGCAGATCTGATTCACCTGCCGGGCGAGCCGGCAAGGGGTCTGCGCCTCGAGAGGGTAGGCCATGTTAGCCTCCGATCACACTCACCTGCCCCGCAAGGGGACAGGGGTCTCAAGTGGTCTCGCTCCACCACCGTTGGTGAAGCGGAACTGGCGGCAAGCGCGGAAAGCGTGGATTGAAATCCACGCTCCGTTGACTGTGACAATCTCGCCACCTGCGCGTCCGTACCAAAACGGGGCACGATTCCGTTTTCCCCTGCGCTCCGTCAATCTCACGCATCGAAAGACACCGATCGGTGCGGTCTGTCGCTGTTGTTCGTTCTTCTGTGAGGCGTGTCGCGATGCCCAGGTTCGTAGCGTTCGGTGCGTGGTTACTGTGTGCGGTCCTTGCGTTCTCGAATCGCGCGGTCGCCGAAGAGAAAAAGAACGACGGCCCCTACCAGTACAAGTTCGAGGGGATCTTCATTTCCCCCGCGGTCGCCGACGAACCGAAACTTCCCGAGTTGTCGGTCGCCAAAGCGGTGGAATATCTCGAACAAGGGGCTCTCGCCTGGAACGGTGAGCGCAAGTGCGTTAGTTGCCATACCAACGGGGCGTACATGGCGTTCCGCCCCGCCTTGACACCGAAACTTGGCAAACCGAATGCGGCGCTCCGCCAGCATTACGTCACGAGCCTCGAACAGTTTGAAAAGAAGTCCGACGAAGAGAAGCAGCAGAGCGTGGCCCCGGCCCAGGCGATCTATCTCGCCGCCGGTTTCGCCGAGTGGGATGCGCACGTCACCAAGAAGCTCTCACCCGAAACCGATCGCGCGTTGCGTTTGATGCTCACGCTGCAGCGGGATGGGGGGACCTGGGGTTCGCTCGATTGCTGGCCTCCGTATGAATCGAGCGCATATCACCTGGCAACGGTCGCCGCGATGGCGATTGGAACCGCGCCCGGCTGGCTGGAATCTGTTCAGGATGAATCGCTGAAAACCGCGATCGCCGGCCTGAAGAAGTACCTGACCACCGAATCGCCGAAGCAGGATTACGATCGCACTTTGCTACTGTGGGCCTCGACCCGATTGCCGGGATTGTTGAGTGAGGCGAAGAAGGCGGAACTGGTGGAGATGGTCCTCTCGAAGCAACGGGCCGACGGCGGCTGGTCGATTCGCAGTTTCGGGCAGCCGGAACAGTGGGGCAGCGGGAACCGTGCCGAGAAATTGCGGGCAGAGCCGGAATTCGCGGATCCCCCCAGCGATGGGCACCAGACCGGATTGGCGCTGGTGGTGCTGCGGCAAGCGGGAATCAAGGCCGACGACGTGCGGATTCAACGGGGCGTCCGATGGTTAGTGACGAACCAGCGGGTTTCCGGCCGCTGGTGGACCCGTTCGCTGAACACCGAAAAGTGGCACTTCATCACTTACAGCGGAACGGCATTGCCGCTGTTGGCCCTGTCCCACTGCGACGCCCTGCCCAAAGTGGTGGAACAGGCGTCGGTGAAGTAGGCGGGAAAGAGTTTTCAAAATTCCCGGCGCATTCGGTCGTCACGTTTCGTTCGAAACGCTGTAGATGGTAGAAGAGACTTCTCGCCATCCCGTTTGGAACGATGCCATGAACCCCCCCGTCCACTGTCCGGACTGCGGTACCCCGCTTCCCCGAAACGCCCCCGGCGGTTTGTGTCCGACGTGCCTGCTGGAACAGGGGTTCGATGACGCCGGACCGTCGACGGGGCCGACCTTCGTCCCTGGACAGACGCCACCATCACCGGCGGCGATCCCCGCCGACCTCATCGCGAAACTGCCCCAGTTCGAATTCCTCGAACTGCTGGGCCAGGGGGGAATGGGGACCGTCTATAAGGCCCGGCAAACGGCTCTCGATCGGGTGGTCGCGGTCAAGGTGATGTCGCGCCGGGACGCGGAATTCGCCGACCGGTTCACCCGCGAAGTGCGTCTCCTGGCCCGGCTCAATCATCCCCACATTGTCGCGGTGTATGACTGTGGTCAGGTGGGTGATCTGTGCTACTTCGCGATGGAATATGTCGACGGAACGAATTTGCGCGAAGTGTTGCGGTCGGGACACTTGCCCCCTCGCGAGGCTCTGGCGATCATTCCGCAAATGTGCGACGCGCTGCAATACGCGCACGACCAGGGGATTGTTCATCGCGACATCAAACCCGAGAATCTGCTGCTCGACCGCATCGGCCGGCTGAAGGTCGCCGACTTTGGGCTGGCGCGGCTGATGGATGAGGAACGGGCCGGCGGCCGTTTGACCGGCACCCGGCAGGTGATGGGAACGTTGGGATATATGGCCCCAGAACAGCTCGAAGGCGCCCGTGGCGTCGACCACCTGGCCGACATCTATTCATTGGGAGTGGTTTTCTACGAACTGCTCACCGGAGAACTCCCCCTGGGTCGGTTTGAACCGCCGTCGAAAGTGGCCCCGATGGACGGGCGACTCGATCAGGTTGTACTGCGGACGCTCGATCGACAACCCGATCGGCGGTATCAGCTCGCGAGCGACCTCGGGACCGATGTAGAGGCAATTCGTTCCACACCGGAAACTGTGCCAACGGGTGGCGAAGACCTGTACCCGCAGTCGGCGACGACGACGACGACTTCGGGAACGTGGACCCAGCGCTGGCAGCGCGTCCGGGGGGGAATGCATCCGGTTGTCCTCACGCTTTTGATTCTGCTGGGATTGGGAGGTGGAGTTGGACTTGTGATTTGTCTCGGACTTTTGCTTTTATTCACGACTGTCAGTACATCGGTCACCCCGAATTCCCCGTTGGTTTCCGGAGAAACGAGTGGCACCCCAATCACCCCGTTGCAGGAGGCGATCACAGCGGGAGATCTGGCGGCGGTCGACCGGTCTCTGGCTCATGGTGCCGATCCGAATCAGCGAACAGTTCAGGGGACGACCGCACTCGGACTGGCCGCCGCCAGAGGCAATGTCTCGATCGTTCGCGCGTTGTGTGATGCCGGCGCGGTTGTCGACGATCCCACGAGCAAAGGGGTCACCGCGCTGATGCTGTCGGCATACCGAGGGCACGTCGCTGTGGTCGAAGCACTCCTGGATGCGGGAGGGGCGATTGACGCCAGAAACGACGAAGGACTGACGGCGCTCGATGAAGCGGTCGCGGGGGGGCGTCAACCGATCGTCGATCGATTACTCGCCCGACACGCGACCCGCACCGCCAATCTCGTTCTCTGGCAAGCCTGGCAGCAGGTTCGAGCCAACCGTCACCAGCAGGCACTTGCGATTTTGCGTCAGGAAGCCGATCTGATCGAAAACTCTACCGCCCCGGTCCGGTTTCGCATCGACGACTGGCAGTACGACGCACGGGACGCTCAATTGCTGTCCCTGTTACTGCGGATCGAGTGTGGCCAGAAAGTCGGCGACCCGCTCATCGCGACAGAAACCGCCACAATCGGCGCGCAACTCCAGTCGGTCGCGGGAAATCCCCCCCACGTCGATCTCTACACCCGCAACCAACTTTCCCCACGTGCCCTGGCGACATTCCAGAACGATCCCGACCACCTGAACTTCGAAAGCGTCCATGTCGCGCCGGCGTGGTTCAGCAAGATTCAGCAGAATCCCGCTGCCCCAATCCAGGTGGAGGTCACGTATAAGATCGAACAGACCCACGGAGGGGGAACACGCAGAGACTGGGGCGAACGGACAGAAACTCGAGTGATTCGTTGAAATGCCCGTACCAGTGATCAAGCCGTTGGGCGGGTGCTGGTGTTTCAGTGATGCGACTTCTGTGGAATTGCCGTTCCAGGATTCAGGTGATCCGCAGCGCCCGACACGTTTCCTCGTAGCTGGCTTCCAGTTCCAGCGACATGCACTCATCTTCATCCAGCCAGATCGGCAGCGTGGGAAGCGGGGCACCGATGGACAGGGGATAAGCCCAGGTGGTCAGTTTCGAACCGTGGTCGGCGCGTCGGCAGCGGCAAGTGGCCGCGTAGGTCGAAGGGGGTTTCGGAAGGAATGCCGTGTCGGTCCGATCGAACTGAGACAACAGTTCGCCGTACAAGTTGAATTGCCGAGTCGTGACGAGATCGACGACGGAGACACAGACCCCCTGCTGCATGCACACGTGGCTCGGCGGCAAAGCGCGCCGGGAGCAACGGTGAGAGTTGCAGCACGATGGCCATGGGCCAGCCACCATGCAGCCCCTCCCAGGAAGACCGGGTCGACACGGGGGGGCGGAAGTGGTCACGCAATGGCATGGCGAAGTTCTCCTTGTGAGGAATGATACGTCAATGTCAACCACTGGA
>JAPLOC010000177.1:0-1600 GCA_026692825.1 Planctomycetota bacterium
TTCTTCTTTCTGTTTTCGCCATTCACCATTCGCCCGTCCCTTCCCCTCCGGTGACTCACATGCTTGTTCGTTCCACTCGCGCCTGGCTGGCTGTTGCAGTTATCACGTTGTCGGTGAATTCGTTGCCAGCGGCGGATTGGGCGCGTTTTCGCGGGCCGAATGGGACCGGCGTCTCGCCCGATACCGCGCACACGCCAGCGAAATTCAGTCCGACCGAGAACCTCAAGTGGAAGACCGCGCTTCCCGGGCCAGGTTCTTCCTGTCCAATCGTGGTGGCAGACAAGGTGTTCGTCACCTGCTGGTCGGGCTATGGCGTCGATCGTGGTGAACCCGGGTCGCAATCGAATCTCAAGCGGCACATGGTCTGTGTCGATCGAAATTCGGGGAAAATTCTGTGGAATACCGCGGTCGACGCGGCACTTCCCGAAGACCAGTACCGCGGCATGTTCGCCGAAAATGGCTANCCGGCCAGTGATGGCCAAAAGGTCTACGCGTTCTTGGGAAAGTCGGGGGCGGTCGCGTTCGACATGACCGGCAAACAGCTTTGGCAAACGAAAGTCGGTTCAGAATCGGACCGCAGGGGTTGGGGATCTTCTTCCAGCCCCGTCCTGTACGAGAATCTGGTCATCGTCACTGCGACCGCCGAGAGCCAGGCGCTGGTCGCGCTCGACAAAGAGACCGGCAAAGAAGTCTGGCGAAAAGAAGCTCAAGGATTCGGCGGCACCTGGGGAACCCCGGTGCTGGTGAAAGTTGATGATTCCCGAACCGATCTGGTGTTGGCCGTCCCGTATGAAATCTGGGGTTTCGACCCGGCGACCGGCAAACTGCGCTGGTTCTGCGAGGCGATGAACACCGATTCCTTCTGTTCGAGTGTCACGGCGGAAGGCAACGTCGTCTACGCCGTGGAGGGAATGGGGGGCGGATCGATCGCGGTCCGGGTTGGCGGCATGGGAGATGTCACCAAGACCAACGTCGTGTGGAGCGGCCGGCACAACAGCCGAATCAGTACGCCCCTGTTCTCTGACGGTCGCATTTATTTCATCAATTCGGGGGTCGCGAACTGCCTCGATGCGGCGACGGGAGAAAAGGTGTACCAGGCGCGGTTGAATGGCGGTGGTTCGGCGGCTCCCCCCGCAGGTGGCAATGAACGACGTGGAGGTGGCGGTGGTGGCCGGCGCGGCGGACAGAATTACTCTTCTCCCGTGGCCGCAGACGGCAAGCTGTATTACGTCTCGCGCGGTGGCGACGTCTCGGTCGTGAAGTTGGGAGCCGAGTTTGAACTGCTGGCGACCAATCGCGTCACGGAAGACACGGAAGATTTCAGTGCCAGCCCGGCGATCAGTAACGGCGAGATCTTTTTGCGATCGAGTAAGAACTTGTACTGCGTGGGAGAAAAGTAGTTGGCGGCGTTCGCTTCTCGATGAAGCGGATGGTGAATGCGAACCTCGCTCTGTCAGGTTCCTGGTTCAGGCACCCGTCGAGGCAGCACGGTGTGGCGTCGATCCCCCGCGTCCGTCATAATGGGGGGCGTGAATGCGTCGACGGTTTTCGGAGACGCAATTCACGGTACCGTCGCGCGTCAAACCGGCCGAGATCCCCC
>JAPLOC010000177.1:1648-20899 GCA_026692825.1 Planctomycetota bacterium
GACCGCCACGCGTCTTCATATCCCGAGAGGATTCTCCATGCGTTTCTGGTCCACCCTGCCGGCTGTGGTGTGCGTGCTGTGCGCCACCGTCCGGGCCGCACAAGCCGGTGATTTTCAAGTCACGCCGGCACAGATCAAGTTCGACCGCAACTTCGAACGGGCGCAATTGCTGGTGACCGAGACCGCCGCCGACGGCAGCGTCTCGCTCCGCTCGGGAGACCTGACGCCGGTGGCCCTGTTCGCCTCGAGCAATCCGTCGGCCGTCACAGTCTCTCCCCAGGGAAACCTGCAGGCGGTCGCCAATGGTCAGTCCACAATCACCGTCACGGTGGAGGGGGTCTCCCACACGGTGGGGGTGCAGGTCGAGGGAGTTGTGCCGCAACCTGCCGTAAGCTTTACCGAACACATTCTTCCGATCCTTTACAAATCGGGATGTAACGGCGGGGCGTGCCACGCGAGCCAGCATGGCAAAGGGGGATTCACACTGTCAGTGATGGGCTTTGACCCGGTCGCTGACCGCAACATGATCGTCCGCGATCGCATGCAGCGTCGCGTCAATCTGCTGAATCCCGACGAAAGCCTGTTCCTCAAGAAGCCGTTGCTGGAAGTTCCACATGGTGGTGGCCGACGGCTGACAAAATCGTCGAACGACTACCAGATTCTCGCCGCCTGGATCGCGGCCGGTGCCCCCGCGCCGAAACCCGACGCTCCCAAAGTCGACAAGCTGATCGTGACACCCAACCAGCGGATTGGCGGTCCGGGTTTCAAGCAGCAGCTTCGCGTTCAGGCGGTTTACAGCGACGGAGCGACCCGCGATGTGACGGCGTGGGCACGGTTCGACAGCATGGATGACGCGGTCGTGTCGATCAGTCCATCGGGCTTGATCACCGCAGTGGGGCGTGGACAGGCACCCGTCATGGTGCGATTCGAGGGACAGGCCGAGATCGCGATCATGGTTGTCCCGTTTTCTGACTCCGTGGATCTGGTAGGCTGGCAGAATCAAAATTTCATTGACGAACTCGCGTCGGCGAAATTCCGCGAACTGGGGATCGCCCCGGTTGGATTGTGTGACGACGCGACCTTCGTACGCCGGGCGTTTCTCGACGCGATCGGTTCGCTCCCTTCCCTTGAGGAGACGATCGCGTTTATCGACTCCCCCGACCCCGACAAGCGTCGCAAGCTCGTTGACCGCCTGCTGGGATTCGACCCCGATCCGAATCAGAACACATTCAACGACCAGTACGCCGCCTTTTGGGCGCTCAAGTGGGCCGACCTGATCCGGAACACCAGCACCCGCCTGGGAGATCAGGGCATGTGGGCGCTGCACAACTGGCTTCGGGAATCGTTTCGAACGAATAAGCCGTTTGATCAGTTCGTGCGTGAACTGGTGACGGCCAAAGGGTCAATCTTTTCCAACGGGCCGGCGAACTACTACCGCATCGCCGACAACGCTCCCGATCTGGCTGAGACGACCTCGCAGCTCTTCCTGGGAACGCGGTTGATGTGCGCGAAGTGCCATCATCATCCGTTCGAGAAATACAGCCAAGCCGACTACTATGGGTTCGCCGCCTTTTTTTCGCGAGTGGCGGTCAAAGGAAGTGCCGAATTCGGCAACTTTGGTGGCGAGTCTGTGGTCTGGGTCCGATCGGGGGGCGAAGTGACGCATCCCCGGACCGGCCAAGTGATGAAGCCGACGCCGCTTGATGGCGAACCCGTCGACGACCCGCTCGATCGGCGGATCGCGCTGGCAAAGTGGCTCACCGCGTCAGACAACACCCAGTTCAGTCGGGCTGTGGTGAACCGCATGATGGCGGCGCTGTTGGGACGCGGGCTGGTCGATCCGGTCGACGACATGCGGGCGACGAATCCTCCCAGCAACCCGGCGTTGATGCAGGCGCTGGTCGATGATTTTCGGGGGAACGGATTCAATCTGAAGCATCTGATGCGCCGGATCATGCAGTCGCGGCTGTATCAGCTCGACTCGCAGCCGACTGCACAAAACCTCGCCGACACGCGGTTCTACAGCCATTACCGGGTGAAACGCCTCGCCGCCGAGCCGCTCCTGGACGCGGTCGACTACGCGACCGGCTCCCCCACCAAGTTTCCCAATCTGCCGGTGGGAACCCGGGCGATCGAGCTGCCCGATTCGAACTACACCAACCCGTTTCTGGTGACGTTTGGCAAGCCGAAGCGGGCGAGCGTGTGTGAATGTGAACGAACCCCCGACGAGAACCTGGCGCAGGCGTTGCACACGTTGAATGGTGATGTGATCGCCACGAAGATCGCCGATGGGAATGGGCGGGTCGCGAAACTGCTCGCCGACAAGAAGAGCCACGACGAGATCATTCAGGATCTCTACCTGGTCACGCTGTCGCGACGGCCCACCGACGCCGAGAAGACATTCGCGCAAACCTACGTCGCCGGCAGCCCTTCACCCCAGGAGGGGTATCAGGATCTGCTGTGGGGATTGATGAACACGAAGCAGTTTTTGTTTGTGCATTGATGGGAGACGACGTGTGTCCGACCGCCAAGTCGGAATGTGAACGGCGACTCCGCTACTTCAACTGCCGCCACAAAAACGTGTACGCCAGCGACGACATGAACGCCTCCTGTTTGTTGTCCGCCGCTCCGCCGTGCCCCCCTTCGATATTCTCGAAGTAGAGTACGTTGTGCCCTTGAGCCTTCATTTTCGCCACCATCTTGCGGGCGTGGCCGGGATGCACCCGGTCGTCGCGGGTGGATGTTGTGAACAGAGTTCGCGGGTATTTCGTCTTCGCGTCGAGATTGTGGTAGGGCGAAAACGTGCGGATGAATTCCCATTCTTCTGACACGTCGGGATTGCCGTACTCGGCCATCCAGCTCGCTCCCGCCAGTAACTTGTTGAACCGTTGCATGTCCAGCAACGGCACCTGACAAACCACCGCGCCAAATAGATCGGGCCGGCGGGTCAGCATATTCCCCATCAACAGCCCTCCGTTGCTCCCACCCATCGTGCCGAGGTGCGCGGGAGAGGTGATCTTCCGCCGAACAAGATCCTCGGCGACCGCGATGAAGTCTTCATACGCCTTATGCCGATTCCGCTTGAGTGCCGCCTGGTGCCATTTCGGGCCAAACTCACCACCGCCGCGAATGTTGGCGACCACATACACTCCCCCCGCCTCCAGCCAGGCGGCTCCCACCTTGGGCTGATATCCGGGGGTCATCGAGATTTCAAATCCCCCGTAGCCATATAGCAGCGTGGGGTTCTTTCCGTCCAATGCAAGCGTCCGCCGTGAGACCTGAAAGTAGGGGACTCGCGTTCCGTCGGCGGACACCGCTTCGTATTGGGCGACGTTGAGGCCTTCGGCGTCGAAGAATCGCGGATTCTCCTTGATCTTTTCCGCAGGCCCTTTGCCAATCGTTCCCAGGAAGAGGCTGGTCGGGGTGAGATAATCGGTGACGGTCATAAAGTAGTCGTCCGACTCATCGGAATCGATACTTCCCACGCTGACACTACTGAGTTTCGGGGCACCGGGAAGTTCTTCCCGAGTCCATTTGCCGTCCTGACGGGTCAGCACATACAGCCGATTCCGGACGTTGTCGAGTTCGTTGAGGATCAGGTGGTTCCGCGTGTGATCGTAGTCGGCGAGCGACTTCCGGTCGGTCGGCTCAAACAACACATCGAACGCGCGATCTCCTTTCAGGAATGCTTCGAGATCACATGCCAGAAGCGCACCGGCGGGATACTTCTTCCCGCCCACCTCCCAGGGGGTCCGCAACTCGAGAAACAGCAGATCGCGGTCGGACGAGACTTTCGCGTCGTCGGGCTTATCAATCTTGATCAGCTTTCCGTCGCGACGCAGGAACACTTCGCTGGTCCAGAACGTGACCGTGCGCCAAATCCAGTCCTGTTCAAATCCCTTCTGTTGTGAACGTCTCCCCGAGATCGAAACGTCTCCCGCCTGGCCCTGGAACACCAGCGGAGCGTCCGCCACTTTTGTGCCTCGTTTCCATTCGCGAACCGTGCGGGGATATCCCGAATCGGTCAGCGATCCCGCTCCGAGATCGGTTCCGACAAACACGCTGTCCCGGTCGCGCCAGGCGATACTGGTTTTCGCCTCCGGAAGGACAAATCCCTCGGGAACAAAACTCTTGGTCGTGACGTCGAATTCACGGGTCACGGTCGCGTCGGCCCCGCCACGCGACAGGGACAACAACACGCGGTCGTAGGTGGGTTTGAGAAACGCCGCCCCTTTGAGAACCCAGTTCTCCCCTTCCTGTTTCGCGAGTTCGTCGAGGTCAAGGACGGTCTCCCATTTCGGTTCCGCCTTGCGGTATTCGTCGAGTGTGGTTCGCCGCCACAGACCCCGGCGATTTTTCGCGTCGCGCCAAAAATTGTAATAGAACTCCCCCGCCTTCGTGACCATCGGAATCCGCGCGTCGGAATCGAGGATCTTCAAAATCCGGTCGTTCATCGACTGGAATTGCCCGGTCGCCGTCAGCTCGGCAGTGCTTTCGGCATTCAGTTCTTTCACCCAGTTCAGCGGTTTTTCACCTAGAACCTCTTCGAGGTACTGAAACGGGTCTTCCTCGTCGGCGGCGAACACAGGGGCGGCGGCGGTCATCAGCAGTCCCACAAGCAGGTACCGGAACATGCACAGTCTCCAGAATCAATCGACCCGAATTCCGGGCCACTGATTTCGAGTGAATCCAAGAGTCAGACGGAATGTCAGAGTAGCGGTTTGAGCGGGATTGGTAAACGGAACAAGGCGTCGTGGCAGCGACAGGGAAAACTTGATCGTGACTTTTCTTCCGCTCCACGGTATAAACCAGTGGGACGGATCGGGAATCGCCGACGTGTTTTTTTGTCGGCGGGCGGTTCGTTCGCTGGTCCGAGTCCATTCCGTCCTGTGCGGAAATCAATTCACCCCGGTTTTTTCAGGAGTTCCACAAGATGAAGCGTACCATTTCGTTGTTGGCGCTGGTCGCCAGTTGTTTCGTGTTGACCGGTCTCGCCGCCGCCGCTGTGAAGCTCGACGGAATCAAGTGCCCGGTTTCTGACAAGGCGGTCAAGGAAGATCAGTCGGTTGATCACAACGGCGGCAAGGTCTACCTCTGCTGCGGTGGCTGCCCCGACGCCTTCAAGAAAGACGTCAAGAAGTACACCCCCAAGGCCAACCACCAGTTGGTCGCCACGGCCCAGGCCAAGAACAGCAAGTGCCCGTTCTCAGGTGGTGACCTGAACGACGAAGCCGAGCTGACCATCGGCGGTGCCAAGGTCAAGTTCTGCTGCAACAACTGCAAGGGGAAGGCCGAAAAGGCCAAGGGTGACGAACAACTGTCACTGGTCTTCGGCGAAGACGCCTGGAAAAAAGGCGACTTCAAGGTCAGCAAGAAGTAGAACCCGGCTTCTCGTCCGGGATGCGGAACGGAAGCCAGGAATCCGGTGAGTTGTGGAATCAAGCCGCGGTGTCTTCCTTCGGGAAACGCACCGCGGCTTGATGTGTTTACAGCAGGAGAGCAGTCACATGGCGAAATCAGGCAAGGTGTTGTCGGTCGGACAATGCAGTTTCGACCACGGGTCGATTTCCAGGTTTTTGAAGCAGTCCTTCGGGGCGACCGTCATCGCGGCCGACACGTTGACCGATGCCGTCGAACAGATCGGCCGGGAGACCTACGACCTGATTCTCGTGAATCGAATTCTTGATGCGGACGGAAGCGAGGGCTTGCAGCTTCTGGAGCTGCTCCCCGAAGGGGTCACTCCTCCGCCGGTCATGCTGGTTTCGAATTACGCCGACGCACAGGCGCGGGCGGTGAGCGCGGGCGCGGTCCCGGGGTTTGGCAAGAGTTCGCTGCAAACGCCCGCGACGGTCGAACTTTTGCGGCGATATCTGGGGTAGTCGCGAGAGGGCGAAAACCCTCGTGAGCAATCGGAGTCGCGACCTGCGACGTGTCCAGTCCGTCGTCAACCCCCGGCGTGTTCGCTAACATGCCGGGAACGCTCGAGGACATTATGCGCTCATCCGACGACAGCTTCGCTGACACTCTGCCCAAAACCTGTCTCCCCGCCTGGTCGGTGGGAGAGTTACCAGAACCCAAGCCGCTCTCTTGGAGACAGTGGTACCGCTTCATCGGCCCCGGGCTGGTGATGATGGGCATCCAGATCGGGGGAGGGGAATGGTTACTGGGGCCGGATATCACCGCCCGGTATGGCGGTGGGCTGATGTGGATCGCCTCGATCGCCATCATTGTGCAGGTCTTCTACAACATCGAGTGTGGTCGCTACGCCCTGTATTGCGGCGAGCCGGTCTTCACCGGGTTCATGCGGACGTTTCCCGGCCCGATGTTCTGGATTGGCGTGATCGGGATTCTGAATTTCGCCGCCCTCATTCCGGGCTTGTCGGCTCACGGCGCGGTGATCTTCTCGGCACTGTGGCTGGGGCATCCCCCAACGGCCGGCGATGAGTTCATGGTGAAAACCATTGGGTACGTCTTCCTGCTGGGGGTCACGCTGCCGATCTTTGTCGGGGGAAAAATCTACAACATGTTACAGGCGGTGATGACGGTCAAGGTCTTCGCCGTCTTGAGTTTTTGCCTGCTGGTGGGGGCTCTCTGGGTCAGCCCGGCGAACTGGTACAACGTCTTCAGCGGGTTCCTGAAGTTCGGCTCGGTTCCGACGGTGGATGCCGACAATCGGGAAACGACCGTCAACGTTGTGACCAATTGGCTGGAAGGGGGCGACCTGCCCGTAGTTGCGATGGCGAACATCGCATTGATTGGCGCGTTTGCCGGCTACGCGGGGGGTGGGGGACTGGGGAACGCCACGTACAGTAATTTTGTGCGCGATAAGGGCTGGGGAATGGGGAGTCTGGTGGGGGCGATTCCCAGCGCGGTGGGGGGGACTCATCTGTCTCTCAGTCACCTGGGAACGGTGTTTCAGGTGACGTCCGACAATCTGCGGAAATGGAAGGGGTGGTGGCGGTACATTCTGACCGATCAGGTTCTAGTCTGGGCTCCCGGGTGCTTCATGGGAATGGCGCTCCCGGCGCTTCTGTCGTTGGAATTCGCTGGCCACTCGGTCTTGCAGGGGAAGGAAAACAAATGGCTGCAATCGCTGATCACCGCCGACGGCATCAGCCATGACCCAAGATTCTCTGAGGGGATGAAGCACGCGCTGTGGATTATCACGCTGCTGGTCGGGCTGTTGGTGATGCTGCCCAGTCAGATGTCGATCGTCGACGATTTCAGTCGGCGTTGGACGGACATCCTCTGGTCGGGGGTCACCCGGGTCCGCGACCGCCTTCACGGGAGTCAGGTGTCGTGGATTTACTACTCGATTCTCACCATCTATGTGTTGTGGTCGCTGGTGTGGACGTACATTTTCAACGCGTACGGCAGTCCGCGACTGATGACGATTGTGATCGCCAACCTGAACAACGTGGCGATTGGAATCACGTCGTTTCACGTCTGGTGGATCAACACCACGCTGCTGCCAAAACCACTCCGACCCCGCTGGTACCAGCAGGTTGGAATTCTAAGCTGCGGCGTTTTCTACTGTGGAATGTCTCTGCTGGTGTTGATCACACAGCAGATTCCGCAGTTTTTGGAGTGGATGAACGGGAAGACGTAGGGGCCCGATTTGGTCGCAGGGTGGAGTGACGAAGACGCCGAACGCCACTGGGATCGGCGCTGTCCGTTACGGTGTGATGCCGACCGCAACTCGGCGGAACCGACAAAGGCGGAATTCGGGATGATCGTGTTACGGAACCAGAGGCTCCCAACAACGGGACTTGGCGCGACCCTGGTGCCAGATGTATCATTCAGCGTTGATTTGTTCGCCGATCAAAGCGGTCGGCGGGCGGTCGGCCCCACCTACGATTCCCTCCCCATTCCTTCCCGCCGGGTCTGACGACCATGCTCAACCTCTCTCCTGGAACGGCCCGCAATTGCGAAGGGGTCGATCGACGTTCGTTTTTGCAGATCGGGAGCCTGGGAGGGCTGGGGTTGACGTTGCCCCTCTTGCTGAAGCACCAGGCGAACGCGGCCGAAAAAGGGTCGGCGAAGGAGATCAATTGCATCTTCGTCTGGACGCTGGGCGGAACCAGTCACCACGACACGTTCGACCCGAAACCCGAAGCTCCGGTCAGCGTCAAGGGGCCGTTCGGCGTGATCGACACCACCGTCCCCGGGGTGAAGTTCACCGAGATCTGCCCGAAGATGGCGCAGGAGCTGAATCGCTTCTCGCTGCTGCGAAGCTGGAACCCCAAGAATGGCAGTCACGGGTTCGCCGACCAGTACTGCATGTCGGGCCGGCTTCCCAATCCGTCACTCGCCTATCCCTGCGTCGGCTCGGTCATCAGCCAGCAGCAGGGGTTCAAGTCGGCGTTGCCGCCATTCATTCAGCTTGGGGCGTACGTCGACCGGACGTTCAACGGCGGCACCTCGGGGGTCCTGGGTCTCGAACATATGCCGTTCGAAATCCACTCCGACGCGAACGACCCAAAGTTCAGCGTGCGCGACATCACCCCGCCGCTCAATATGGAATCGAAGCGGGTCGACCGACGCAAGCAGATGCTGGCGTCCATCGACGCGTTGCAGCGCAAGGCCGACCTGCAACCCAAGGCGTTCGACGCGGTCGACGAACATTACAAAGCGGCGCTCAATATGATCACCGCCCCGGAGACCAAGCGGGCGTTTGACCTGGCGAGTGAAGACGCCAAACTGCGCGACAGCTACGGTCGCAACCGGTTCGGACAAAGGATGCTGCTCGCGCGACGGCTGGTGCAATCGGGGGTTCGCTTCGTCACGGTGAGCGATCCGTCGTGGGACAACCATCAAGATTGTTTTAACGCACTGAAGACCGGCTTGATGCCCGCCGTCGATCAGGGACTCCCCGCCTTACTGGCCGATCTGGAGCAGCAGGGAATGCTCGATACGACACTGGTCGTCTGGATGACCGACTTCGGGCGGACACCCAAGATCAATTCGGCGAGTGGCCGCGACCACTGGGCGACGGCTGGCTTCGTTGTGATGGCCGGTGCCGGCATTCCTGGAGGAACGGTGATCGGCGCGACCGACGATCAGGGAAGCGCTCCTTCGCAGAACGAATACACCACCGAGCAGGTGGTGGCGACGATTTACCACAAGCTGGGTCTGCCGCTGGATCTGGTGGTTCAGGCCTCCGACGGCCGCCCGATTCGCCTGATCGAAGCGGAACCGGTGCGGGAATGGGCTTAGTGCCCGTTTGGATTCTCTGGCTGGCGGCGCTGTGTGCGCTGCCGGCCGTCTGGTGGTTGGGGCGGCGGGTGTTGATTCGCGTCGACGCCTGGCTGTTGCGGCTCGAAGAAGATGGCTGGATCTACTACCGACGCAAACAGTCGTCGGTCGGGGGATTGGGGGCGCTCGTGGAACTGCAGAAAGTGATGGAGCCGGGAGTCAAACAGGTGCTGGAGGTCGAGTCGCACTCGATTCGCAAACAGTCCCCGGGGAATGACGACACCAACGGCGACTCGCCAGCTCCGTTCCGTTGTCAGTCGCCAAACTGATACGAAAACAGGTCAGCGTCGCGCAGTTCGATCCGCAGCCGGACAGGACGATTCTGAAGCGCGGCCAGATCGGGCTGGGTCGTCCAGACCACCTCCCGTTCCAGGGTGTCCCCAAACAGTTCTTCACAGTCGTCGAGAGCGAATCCGGGAATCGCCTTCCCGTTCGCGTCCTGAATCTCGACCCGCACCGAGCCGGCGGCGGATGTCGCGAGATTCAACGACAGCCGACTTCCCGTGAAGGTGATCGGCCGCGTGACCAGTTCACCACCACTCATTGGAGCTTGCGCTGACACGAAGCCATCGAGCCGAAGTGTGTACCGGCGGAGCAAATCACTGTCATCGGTCCAATAACTTTCGACGGCGTAAAACGAGAGTTCGCGTGGCGATCCTTCCCACGTCCCCACAGTCTCCACGGGAGACCAGGCGATGAACTGCTGCCCGTAGTTCCAAGTTCCCGGGCGTTCGATCCCGGGGCGGAGGAAGCCTTCGTTCCAGCGTTTGAAGGCGACACCATCGCGGCTCGCCATCAGCAACCCTTCGGTGAGCGCGCGACCGTAGCGTTCGCTCGCCTTCGCTCGCCATTCGCGGTTCTGGCGTTCGGGAAGCGCCTTGAGCGAAGAGGACCACTTGCGAATGCGGTCGGGTGTGCCGCTCTCGCGGGCCTCGTGCCCTTTGGGGTCTCGATGTCCCCGTTCGACGTAGCGCGAGGGGAAACCGATGAGCAGGTGCGGAGCGCGGTAGTATGGTTTGACCTGATTGGTGTAGAGCTGCTCCGAAGGGGAATCGAAATAGCGGAGATCGCGTTGGTTCTCCCAGTGGAGAAAATCTTTGGATGTGGCGGTTCGAATCGCGCGGTCCCCCTGGGGATTCCACGTCTTGATGTCGTCGTGTCCCCCTTTGGTGAAGTACCGCCAATACGCGCGGTACAGACCGGCGGTCGGATCCCAGAACGCGAGATTCTGTGAGTCGAACGCGCCGTCGGTCAGGATCGGTCGGTCACTCATCGCGGTCCAGCGCAACCCGTCGGGAGACTTGAACGCCAGCAACCCCCGGCGGTTGTCAGCTGGGCGGAGGTTCGCGGGGAGCAACGCCTTGTACCGCGCGTCGGCGGGCGCATTCGGGTTTTCATCCTTGAAAACCGCTGGCTCGCCCGGTTCGGAAACCGCATCCCCCACCTGTTCCCGCACCATCACAATGTTGTTCGCTTTGCTCCCCTGAAACTCGTGCAGACCCAGTTTCGGTTTCCGCCAGTGAAGTCCGTCATCACTCTCGGCGTAACAGCAGAACTGCCCGTGTGTCCCCGCGTTAACTCCCTTTTCGGTGACGCTGAGCTGACCTGCCGCGTAGTACATGCGATAGAGATTGCCATCCTGAAACACGCTGTGATACACACAGCCGCTCCCTTCCCACGGCTCGTTGTGTTCAATGACCACTTCGCGCGGGGTCGGATGATGCAGACGCAGTTCGGCCTTGCCTGTGAGTGATTCGATCAGTCCGTCTTCGACAAACAGCTCGCGGCGGGAACCGATGGGGGTGACGGTCGGCGATTCCTGCGCCATCGCGCTCCAGGGGACTCCAACGAGTACAAGCAACGCGGGAAGCAGGTGTTTCATGATCGATGGTCAGCGTTCCCCAGCCAGAACAATGAACGGGCGGTGGTCAACGAGTGGTGTCGATTCGGTCGTCGTGATGACAGGCGATGCACGAGGCGGCCAACTGCAGCGCTTGCGGCGTCGCCCCACCGGCGCCCGCCAACTTGGCCGCCAGTGCCCGATTGCAAATCTCCGGCACACCCGCGACGCCATTCGCCGCTGGCGGAGTATGGCGGCTGTCCATCCAGCCAATCGCGGTGACCGCACCCAAGAGGACCAACGCGGCACCGCGAGCGATTTGAGACAACCCCGGAGGGGCGAACCGAAATCGGCCGGCTGTCGATTGTACCTGATGAGACTCCCGAATCGCCGCCTCGACGCGGGCGACATCGGTCCATGCCGAGTTTGATCGCGCGTGTGTCACCGTGTGGTCTTCTCGCCGGGGAGACTCCTGGCCATCGCCAGCGGCGGGATCGAACAGCGCGACAGCCGGTGCCAGTACTTCGCGCATCTGGCAACAGCGGGGGCAGGAGTGCAAATGGGTCTGCAACTCCTCGGGTCGATCGGTGTGCGATCCGGTCAACAATTCAAACGCGTCGTCGCAGGTCATGTCGACCCTCCTGACTGTTCGTGCAGCATGGCGGCCAGTTTTTCGAGGCCGAACCGCACGCGTTGCTTGGCGGCGCTCAGGCTGGATCCCATAGTCGCCGCGATCTCTTCGTAAGGGAGTTCACCAAAAAAACGCAGACGCAGGGCGTCGGCCTGGGGCTCACTCAGTTTTTGCAACAATGTCTCAACCTCCGTCCGACGCTCGAGCGCCAGCAGGCGCGCCAGACCATCAACTTCGTTCGAGGTGGGCCAGGCTGACTCGGTGGATTCTTCGAGATGGTCCAGCGATTCACTCTGCGGCCGACTCGCCGACCGTTTCCATTGCTTGCGACACAAGTTGAGCAGAATTGTCCACAGCCAGGTGCGGAACGCGAATTGTGGTCGATACGTGTGTCGTGACACGAATGCCGCCAGGAACGTCTCTTGCACCACGTCTTCCGCCCAGGTGTGACTTCCGAGCTTGCTCTCCGCGACCCGCAACAGTGCCGGGCGGTAGCGGTCGACCAGGAGATCGAACAAGGCCACCTCGCCCGACTGCACCTGGCGCATGATCTCGGCGTCACTGAGCGCGGTCATTCGATGCGCCCCGACTCACGTAGAATCGGCTCCAACTCGTCGACAAAATCGTTGACGTCCTGAAACTCGCGGTACACAGAGGCGAATCGGACAAACGCGACCTGATCGACCTCGCGCAGCAGTTTGAAGACCAGTTCGCCAATTGATCGCGACGGCACTTCGCGTTCGAAGTCCTGGTAGATTTCCTCTTCGACACGGGCGACAATCCGCTCGATTTGCTCCGAGCTGACAGGGCGTTTGTAGCAGGCTTTTTCCAACCCGACAAAAATCTTCGACCGGTCGAATGGAACCCGGGTGCCATCCTTCTTGATGACCTTGAGCGGCGTCTCTTCAATCTTTTCGTAGGTGGTGAAGCGTTTGCCACACTTCAGACTGAGACACTCCCTCCGCCGGCGGATGACGAACTCGTCGCTGGCGCGCGAGTCGATAACGCGAGTTTCGCTCAATCGGCAGAAAGGGCACTGCATCTCGAAACCTGGTTCCACCAGGACCACAGGGTACGCAACCTGAAATCAACGAACGTCAATTTAACCGGTGGATTGACCGCTCGCCAGTTGTCTGGCCAATCGATCTTGCGTTTTGGCCCACGCGGCCCGACAATTGACGCACCGCAGGGCCGTAAAACCGCGCGGGGAAAGAAGAGTCGTCCGCAGGCCGATTCCAGGCCCGCTGTTGCCGATTCCGGCCGACGAGGTTGCGATGATTGAGTTTGCACGAAGTGAAATTACGGATTCGTCCCCGATGACACACACAGTGGGACGCGGGTCCGTTCGCTTGGCAGTCGGCGTGCCACGTTGGCTGGTGGTCTGCCTGTTCGCCTGGAGTGTGCTGACGGCCGCTGGTGCCAGGGGGGATGAGCCTCAGGTTCAACCTGAGACCGAGGTGGCGAAACCTGCCGAGAAGGGGCAGGGTGCGAAAGACGGCGAAGAGGCAAAGCCCGCAGACGGGGCGGATAAGAAAGAAGGGGCGGACGAGAAGAAGGAAGGGGACGAGAAGAAAGAAGAGGGGGAGAAGCCTGCGGAGGGTGACAAGAAGCAAAAGCCCAAGCCGCGGAACCCATTGACCGATCTCATTATCCGTTCGATGCAGCCCGCGCGGGGAGCGCCGGCGATTCCCGGAGCCACGACTGAACCTGTGCCGGCGAACAAGGCGGCTTCACCGAAACATCCCAAAGACGCGACCGCTCCGTATGACAGCAAGGGGGCGAACTGGATGATGAAAGCGCAGTCCCAGGCGAAAGAGGGCGAATGGAAGTCGGCGCTCGATTTATTGCAGAAGGTGAGCGAGCTGCCCGAAGACTCATTGTATCTCGATGCAGGGGGAACCTGGGTTTCGCTGCGCGGTGCCGCTGATCGATTGCGGGGCGAAGCTCCCCCCGACATGCTGGAGCAATACCGGGTTCAGTTTGGTGGACTGGCGCAGCAGTTGTTGAACGAGGCGATTCGTTCGGGTCGGCCGGCCGGACTGGGCAAAGTCGCGCGGGGCTATTTTCACACGCCGGCCGGTTACGAGGCGGCCAATCGATTGGGGTCATACCATCTCGAACGGGGCGAATACGCTTCCGCCGCCCGCTGGTTCCAGGCGCTCTGGAATTCCCGTCCCCCCTTGACGGAGGATCCGCAGTGGAAATTGAAGGCGGCCTACGCGCTGAAGAGTGCCGCTCTCGGTGACTCGGCTCAGAAACTGGTCGATGATGTGGGAACGCAACGTGCGGTCGTGGGTGGCAAGCCCCGCGAAGCCGCTCCTTGGTGGCAGGCGAGTGCCTCTCCTATTTCGCTCGACTCGGGTCCGCAATCGAATTGGCCCGTCAACTACGGAACGGCGGCCCGCACCGGTCGACAACGCGGTGGCAGCCCCCTGCTACTGGCCCGTTGGCATCACCGGTTGACCGACAGCGAACCGGTTCGGGATCAGATCACCAACTTGCTGGAGGATCTCGCCGACAGCCAGTCGGGACCGATTCCCGTGATCAACCCGATTCTGGTGGATGGGCTGGTCGCTTACCGCACGCTGCATGGTGTGCAGGTGGTCGACGTCGAATCGGGGCGACCGATCTGGTCTTCCATGGAACAGCAAACGCTCGACCGATTGCTTTCGGGTCAGCAGATGGCGCAGCCGAACTTCAACGGCATGATGATGCGGGGGGGCTTCTTCGGAGGCTGGAACGGGGGCGGTTTTGGATACAACGTGGGCATGGGTGAAGGGGCACCGCTGTGTCACCTGCTGTTCCGAAACGCCAACTTTGGATTGCTGAGTTCCGATGGCGTGCGTTTGTTTATTGTCGAAGACTCACAGTTCCTGACCAACCAGCAACCGGGACAGACCTGGTTCAATCCCAACGCCGACACCGGCCCCAGTATTGGCACCCGCTTGACCGCGTACGATCTGCGAACCGGTCGGCCGTTGTGGGAAGTGGGGGGAAGCGCCAATGGAGAAGAACTCGACCTGCCACTGGCGGGGTACTTCCTGTTTGGCCCCCCGGTGTTCGACGGGTCCGAAATGTATGTGATCGGGGAATCGACCACAGGGGAGCGTTCCGGTCAGATTCGGCTGTTGTGCCTTGATCCCGCGTCTGGTGCTGAACTGTGGTCGCAACTGATCGCGTACGCCGACACGGGGATTGAAAAAGACATTGGCCGGCGCTGGTTCGCCGCCCAGCCGGCACTCGAGAACGGTCTAATCTTTTGCCCCACGACCGTCGGATGGCTCGTGGCAGTCGATCGGACAACGCATTCGGTCGTGTGGGGCTTCCGTCCCCCTCGCCCCAACGCTCCCCGCAATCTCGGTCCCGACGGGTCCGAGATGGGGCAGATGGTGCAACAGTTCGGGTTGTCGACCGTCTGGCATGCGGCTCCGCCGATCACTGCCGGCGGACGGGTGATCTACACACCGACCGACCCCCAGGTGCAGACGCTGTACTGTGTTGACCAGTCGACCGGCAAAGAACTCTGGGCCAAGCCCCGGGGTGCGGGAATGTATCTCGCCGGCGTCTTCGACGGACTGGCCATCACCGTCGGACGCGACACGACGGTCGCGTATCGCGTTGCGAATGGCGAGATCGCCTGGTCGCTGAAGCACACGCTCCCGTCGGGGCGCGGTGTCGCCGTTGAAGGGAATTACCATCTGCCGCTCGCTGGCGGCGAGGTCTGGACATTCAGCCTCACAACAGGGGAAGTATCGAACAAGACCTATCTGCCCGATAACCAGCCGGGCGGGGTGGGAAACCTGCTGATGTGCCAGGGGATGCTGTTGTCGATCGATCCGTTTGGCTTAACGGCGTTTGAACAGAAGGAGGCGGTGGTTGAGGACATCGCCCGACGGAAGGGGGCGAATCCCAACGATCCGGTGGCGCTGTTGCGAGAAGCCGACATTGCCCTGTTGCAGCGGGAATTCGACCAGGCACTGGGACTGCTGCACAAAGTGCCGGCGGACCAGCTTGCCCCAGCCGATCAAAAACGACACCGGGGAAATCTGATCTCAACACTGGCTGCGGTGATTCGAGCCGACTTCACCCGACCCGAGACCGACGCCAGCATTGAGGAATTGGCGAAACTGGTTGCCGGTCCGGATGAGACGCTGATGCTCAGGCGGTTGCAGGCCGACCGCTATCTGGCAGGGCAGGAATACGTCCGCGCGTTTGATGCGTATCTGCAATTGGCAGACGATTCGGGGGGCCGGCTGGTGCCTCAGGAGGAAACTCCCGGCGTGATGGTTCGTGCTGACTTGTGGGTCGCGGGAAAGATCATCGATCTGCTGGCGGCGGTGCCGGAAGGGGAGCGCGCTGGAATTGTGACCCGGGTGGAACAACTTGCTGAGGTGGCGATGCAAGGGAGTCCCGATGACCGTCGCCGGTTTCTCATGCGATTTCCGGAACATCCTGCGGGGATTTCGGTCCGACTGAAATACGCCGCCGACTTCGCGGCCGATCGCAATTTCGTGATGGCTGAGGCGCAACTGCGGCGGATCATCCGAACGGCGGACGCTCCGCGCGCCGCCCAGGCGGCCGAACAACTCGCGCGGCTGCTGAACGAGTTTGGACTGCCGGACGATGCTCGTTTGGTCGCGACCGATCTGGGATTCCGCTGGAAAGAGGTTGAGTTGGCACCGGGACGAACCGGGCAACAGGTCGCCGAGGCGCTTTTGACGGAGATTCCCGCGCCGGCGACGGCTCGCAAAGAGCTGGGATGGCGGGCTGCCGGGATCAAGGTGGAGCGGATGGCCGCCAACTACCAGAACTACGTCACGCAGGAACTGACGGGTCTATCGCCCCGCACGCCGTTCTTCGGTCGTTACCGGTTTGATGTCGATCCCCAGTCGCAGCGGTTGGAGGTCATTGACGGACAGGACGAAGTTTCGTTCTGGTCGCATCCCTTGCGCACATCGACCAATGGTACCGACGGCGGGATTCCGTTTGGTAAAGCAAGTGGCCACCGTGTGGTGATGTTGAGTCAGGGAGTGTTGAACTGCATTTCGCCAGTGGAACGCCGGGTGTTGTGGACACGTGCGCTCGACTCGCGCAATTCGGGGCAGTACTACAATCGGCAACAGACGCCATTTCTGGCGATGCGGACGATCTCTTCGGGAGGAAATCGCCAGCCGATTCAGTTGCCCCAACTCCACGGAGCGTTCGCGATGGCGAGCGACGAGGTGGTTTGCCTGCTGGGGCGAAGGAATTTGACAGTGCTGGATCTCGACACGGGAGAGGTCCGCTGGACGATGCAGGGATCGCGGGTCGGGATGAGTGTCACCGGGGGGAATCGGGTGCTGTACCTGAGTCAGCTCGATCCTCAGCAACAGCAGCAAATGGCGATGATGGGGGTCAGCGCTGTGCAGAATGCCCGGGTTCGTGGTCTAGCAGGACCGGCTGCGATGCTATTGATCTATGGCAAGCGGGTGGAAGTTCCCAAGCTGAAAGACTTGCAGTCGAAAGCGCTCATGGCATGTGGCGACGATTTCATCCTGCAGGGGACGTTTGAATCGGGTTTGGAGATGCGCCGCTTCGATCCGGTTTCAGGAACCGATCGCTGGAAACTGGCGTTGCGAAAGGGTGCGCTCGCGTCGGTGATCGATTCCGAACGGCTCGCCGTGCTGGAGCCGCCGACGAAAGAGATCAAGGAAAGCAAGCTGACGATCGTCGATCTGGAGGATGGCAGACAACAGGTTCTGGAGATCGCCGAGACGGATGTGAAGGCGAAAAACGAACTGTTTGTCTTCTCGGACCCGGACACGGTGTATTTGATTGTCAACAAACCTGGCGGACAGACGAATTACTACAACGAACAGCTCCCGTATGTGCGGGTGAATGGACTGGTGCAGGCGTTTAACGCGCGGGATGGAAAGGTGCGGTGGAAGCAGACCGTGCTGGGGCAGAATCTGCTGCTGGAGCGGTTCGAGTTCATGCCGTTGATGTTGTTCGTCACCCGGAAATTCGAGAACAAGGGAATGGCGAATTTCTGGTCGATGCACCTGATCGCGATCGATAAGCTGTCGGGGACGAAGATGCTGGACGAAAAGTCGGCACAGCAGCCTGGATTCCGCAGTCTGGCGATCAACGCGCAAGAGCGGTACTTGGAGTTGCGCGGGTGGAACGACCGCACCCGGTTGTACGCGACGGACGAGACAGCGAGTGCCGTGAAGCCGGGACCGGCGGCGACCCCGGAACCAGAAAAAGCGGGCGAAAAGAAGCCAGAACCGCCCAAACCAGAACCGACCAAACCAGAAGCCGCACCGGCCGGGGAGGCGAAACCTGCCGACAAACCTGCGGCCGACGACACCAAGCCCGAGCCCAAAGTGGAAGCGAAGCCGGCAGCCGAAACGCCGTCACCAGAAAAGCCGACCGAAGCGAAGTCCACTGAGGCAAAACCGAACACTCCGTAGTGTTCTGGCGTAGTGAAATGCGCCAGTCTGAGCGAATAGGCGCGCGCCGATCGGCGGTCCCGCCGCCATAGGACGCGCCTATGTCCCCTCTGCGACCAAGTACCTGTCCAAAATCAATTCACGGGACAAGTACGTGGTGTGGAAAATCGGGGTGGACAATAACCAACCACCCGCCTGAATTGCAGAAGGGTGCCACGGCCAGCGACCAACGGGAGTCGGCCCTGCGAGTGTTAACTGACGCTGCCACCGGAAACGCCGCCGATTTTGGTATTCAAGTGGGCGGTTGATTTTTGTGTATGCCTTTCGTGGTTCCGATTGTCCGTCAAACCACGAGCAAACAACGGGCTCCGTCATCGCAGGTGCGAAATCGTCCGACACAGCGTCAAATCACTCGCCCACGGTGTGAGCAGAGATTGGGAACCACGAAAGGCACGAAACACACGAAAAAACCGGAAAAAAAAGGGGGTTTGATTTTGGAGAGGTTCCAGGCGAATTGAAATCCACACTACGAGGCGGGGTTTGAATTTCGGCGCCGCAAACCCCCAATTTTGGCACCGAACTTGCCAATCCCCCAGTTCGGATTTTATAAATGACCCTCAATGTGACCGTGTCGACACGGCTGCCTTGGGTCTCGATTCAAGAGGAATTCCGATGCCCCCCTGGCCTGGCGGACCATGCCCCGTTTGTGGCGAAGACATGCCCGAACGATTGATCCACTGCCGAAACTGCCGAGCGATGCTGAATTCGGATTTCGAATCCGACAGCATCGAAATCCCGGCGTTTGTTCCATTAAAAGAGATCGCGGCGCACGTCACGTTGCCGATCCGGGGGTACTACATCCCGTGCCCAAGCTGCCAGCGGGAACTGCGGATCAACAAGCAATTCGTCGGCCGAAAGGTGACCTGCAAGCATTGTCAGGCGGGGTTCCGGTTTCGGGTGGATGACCCGGCGGTGTCGAGCAAGCTGGCGCTCTACGTGTACTGCCCGCACTGCAACGAACGGCTGCGGATGTCGCAGAAGTATCTGGACGTTCGCATCGCGTGCAAGGCGTGCAAAGGAGAACTGATCGTCTC
>JAPLOC010000178.1 GCA_026692825.1 Planctomycetota bacterium
AATGCGGTGACTACAACAACGTTTTACGCTCCAATCACTACTCTGGAATGGCCCGTCGACTATCTCTCGATGCAGGGTGAGGTCGAATTGGAAACCGCCGCGATTCTTGTTGACGCGGACTCGCGAAAACCAGCATATTCGAAGTGGGATGCGAAGGTGACGTTCGACGGCAACGTCCAGGTTATCGACATCGCGACCAGTGCCGAAATACTCCGCATTACAGCCCACGATGGGACTGCGACGGCGGTCGCGATCATCCCCGACCGATCGCGTCCCATCACTGCGGGAGAGGATCGGACAGTGCGCTTTTATGATTTGGTGACCGGGCGCGAAGCTGCGGTGATTCGCATTCAACAGGGGGTGAAGAATCTGATTTCTTCGCCCGACGGCTCGCGATTCGTGCTGCGATTGTCGGACGGTAGCGCGGAGATCTGGGATATTCGTTCGCGAAAGGAGCGGCAGACGAACTGGGCCCTGCGAGGGGCCGAACAGAAACCGGCGCGTGAGTACCTCGCATCGCTTAGTACCGGTTCGACGCAAATGGGTGACTTGAAACAAGCTGTTCGCGATGAACCCACACTAACACCGCTTCGAAAGCTCGTGATCCTGGAAATGCTTGATAGTCATGCGTCCAGTGCAGAGCGGATTGTTAGGAATCTCAAGACGACGAATGATTTTAACAAGGCGCGCATCCGTGACTCTGTAAACCAGATGATGCTTGATGACCGAACCAAGATCGTCGCCCAATTTGTACTCGAACTTGTTGATCGATGGGAGCCAACCGCGAATGAACTTCTCGGCGCAGCATGGGAATTGTTTTTGCTTCCCGACCCGTCGCCAACGGATTACGCCGCCGCGCTGGACTCGGCGCAGAAGGCGGCGATTCTTGAGCCGGACGATTGCGTAATCATCAACACGCTCGGCGTGGCGGAATATCGAGTCGGCCTGTTTCAAAACGCGATTCGACACGCTGGCGAAGTCCGAGGCGCTGTGCGCCGCGGAGGGCGAAACGGAACCGTCCAACCTGATATTCTCGGCGATGGCCAAGTTCCGTCTGGGAGACGCCGCCGGGGCCCGGGCCCTGCTTGACCAGGTGCGGGAACAGAGCCGGCTTTCCAATGAACGGCTAAATGACCAGAACGCCAAGTTTCTGCAGGAAGCCGAGGCTCTGCTTGCGAAACCAGCGGCCGACACCCCCGGCTCGCCTGACGCGCCACCGGTGTCGGACACCGAACCGTCGGAGTAAGGACTCGGAAAATGAACACGCCTCACGCGACCAGCGTTGATCTTGGCGCTTTCGCAGTTTGCCGCGAGATCTTGGGCGTACTGCCACGCTTCGCGGTGACATTGAGACACCTGGTTGCGAAAGACGTCTTGTGCGACGTCGGTCGCGGCGAAGAGGCAAGCCCGGCGGGGGTCGCTGGCGAAAGGCGTGAGAGTTTGGCGTGACAGGGTTTCGATCGACGCAAAGTACACAAGCACAGGTCAATTGACGCATGGCACCACCACGGCGCACGCGACAAGCTGTTCGCACCTCGCGCGCGTTTGACCCCCGTCGTGGCTTCGCCTCTTCGCCGCGAGTCACACTGCGTGCCAGCGCGTTCAGCAGACGCGCGACGTGTTTACGCAACATCAGTCGCGGCGAAGAGGCAAGGCCTGCGGGAGTCGCTGGAGGAAGGCGTGAGAGCTTGGCGTGACAGGGTTTCGATCGACGCAGAGTACACAAGCACAGGTCGATTTACGCATGTCGCCTGCACGGCGCACGCGCCAAACTGGTCGCACCTCGTGCGCGTTTGACCCCCGTCGTGGCTTCGCCTCTTCGCCGCGAATCCCCCGAAATTCCAAACATTTTTTCGACATTGCTCGCGAATTTTCGCTCTGCTTCTCGTCTTTACACTGTGTGAACCCCCCAACGCGTCCTAGGAGAATCTCAGATGCGCTGCTTTACGATCCTCGTCACCATCACGACCCTCGCCACCCAGGCGTTCGCCGGCGCTCACTCGGAGGAGGACTTTGAAAAGAAGAAGGCCAATCACGCAGACGTCGTGAGCGAGGCCCGGGAGAGCCTTCTCAAAGCGTTTGACGACAAGATTCAAGTCGCCCGAAAGCAAAAGGGGGCGAACGCGGAAGGTCGTATCAAGGCCACCGAGGCTCTCGAAGCGGAGCAAAAAACGTTTCGCGAATCGGGAGGCATTCCCTTCTCCCCGGCGATGCGCGACGACGCCGTCAAGTATCTCAAAAACGGCGAACCAGTCGGCGACGGCGCACTTCAAACTCTATGAAAAAAAGATTCTGACCGCCACACGAGACGGTGACGATCGACTGGCGAAAAAGCTGATCAAAGAGCGGGAGAGGCTGATTCTGGTCGTCGGACGCTGGGAGTGTCAGGGGACCAACTTCCGGCGCGGTGAGAAATTCCACTGGGTGCTGTTTTCGGATTTCACGGTGAATCGAAAAAACGACGCCAACGACGCCCTGCCGAAGGGCTGGAGTTTTCAGCCGAAGGGAGGGCTGTTGATTCGCAACTTTTCCCCGGGAGCGCCCAAAGGAGGATACAAAGACGCCTGCGCTGTTTCGTGGGATGGGCAGATGTTCGAGGCCAAAAACCAGTTGGGGGGTGTCTATACAGGCCGGCTGGAATGAGTCCATCGGCACAGATCGCACCCTCCACGCGTACGTCGTGGCAAGGAAGACGCCAGTCCCGAGAAAGTCAAAGCTGCCGGTCCACTAAAACGGATTCAATTGGCGATCCCCTGGGCCTGGACCGAGCATCCCAGCAGTTCCTGCAAGCGATTGTCATGCGGGTACGGGTGTCCGCTGTGTTGGGTGAACGCTTCCCCGAAACCGACGCCGATCTGAGCCCCCCGGCGACCGCTCCATTTGCGACAGCTATCGAGGTATTCGTCGATTCCATGCTGCTTCAGCAGCCAGTTCCGCTGACTGGCGTGGCAGGCGAGCATCTCGAGTTTGAGTTCAAATACCGGGGAAATGTCGACGATAAAGCCCGGAGGAATCGGATTGCCGTAATAATCGATTCCTTCGATCGGATCGACGTAGTACAGGTGGGGGATTTTCGCGGTGGGAGGGGCGGGATCCCACTGCCGGGTCGGGTAATTGGGAACCGACGCGCAGAAACAGGCGTCACGCACCAGTCGACTGGTTGATTCATGGTCACACATGTAATCCACGGGAGGCGCAGTCAAGACGATGTCCGGGCGCGAACGACGCAGAAATTCGGTGACCCGTCGGCGTCCGTCATTATCGTGGCAGATCTGCAAGTCCAGGAATTCCAGGCAATGATAGTCGGCACCGATCAGTCCGGCCGCAGCCCGGGCTTCACCCCGGCGAACGGCGGCGATTTCCAGCGGCCCCAGCTCGGCGCTGCCACAATCGCCCGCGGTCATCGTCGCGATCGTGATGTGGTACCCCCGTTCTTTGAGCAAAGCCAATGTCCCCGCGCATTGGAATTCGACGTCGTCGGGGTGGGCGTGAATGGCGAGAATTCGGGGTTGTTCGCGGGTGTTCATGAAAATGGTGTGTCCACTATGGTCTGTCAGGTCGACACGTTCTAGAATTTCTGACTGCTTTCCCTGGCTCGTCGGGCGCTTTGATCTCGACCTCCAAGCAACCAGCATACCTCCCCCGCCTCCTGTATGACCACCTCGCGCACTCCTCCCCGGCACAAAGCCACTCAAACCTCGCAGTACCTTCGCAATACCAAGATTCCGACGTTGCTCTTCAATCACGTTTCGGAAGTGGATCGGCACGTGGCACTGGTGGTGGAAGGGTTGATCCGCGAAAACAACTCGGCGGGAACGCCGACGGTTCTGGGCCTGCCCACCGGTTCCACGCCGATCGGCGTCTATCGCGAACTGATCCGCTTGCGTAAGGATGAGGGACTCGATTTTTCGAACGTGATCACGTTCAATCTCGACGAATATTACCCGATGGATCCGACGTCGATCCACAGCTACAACCGCTGGATGCGGGCGAACTTCTTCGACCACGTCAACATTCCCGAAGAGAATATCCACATTCCGAGGGGCGATTTGCCGCTCGACGAAGTCGAAAGTTTCTGTGAGGAATACGAGCGAGAGATTTCGCGGCTGGGGGGGATCCAGTTGCAGCTTCTGGGGATCGGACGGACTGGGCACGTAGGATTCAACGAACCGGGGAGTTCGCGGCATTCCCTCACGCGGCTGGTGACGCTCGACCCGCAGACCCGCGCCGACGCCGCCAGCAGTTTTTTCAGCGCTGAGAGTGTGCCGTTGCAGGCGATCACCATGGGGATCTCGACGATCCTCAGTGCGAAAAAAATCATCATCATGGCGTTGGGGGAACACAAGTCGGCGATCGTGCGGAAGACGGTCGAAGGGGATCCGACGCCGTCGGTCCCGGCGACATTTCTGCAGGAACACGCCCATGCGGTGTTTGTGATCGACAGCGCGGCGGCCAGCCAGCTCACATCGATTCAAACCCCGTGGATGGTCGGGCGCATCCAATGGTCGCCGCAACTGGAACGCAAAGCGGTGATCGGTCTGGCACGCCATGTGGGGAAGCCCCTGCAAAAGCTGTGTGAAGCCGACTTCGTCGAGAACCACCTGCACGACCTGCTCAGGCAGCGGGGACCGATCAGCGCGGTACGGGAACGGGTTTTTGAGGGACTTCTGAGCGGAATCTTCACCAAGCCTGCCGGTGACTCTCGCCAGACCGTGCTGGTCTTCAGTCCGCATCCCGACGACGACGTGATTTCCATGGGGGGAACGCTGATCACGTTGGCCGACCAGGGGCATGACGTCCATATCGCCTATCAGACCAGCGGCAACATCGCGGTTCACGATTACGACGCGCTGCGTCACATCGACTTCGTCCGCGAACACAACGCGATGTTCGGGCTGGAAAACCAAGCGACGCTGGAACTGGACCGCAGGATGCGCGACGCGATCTTCGCCAAGGCACCGGGCGCTCCCGATTCCAAAGAGGTCCAGGCGATCAAGGGACTCATTCGGCAGACGGAAGCGACCCGGGCGGCGGCGACCGCGGGCGTGCCACCCGAACGGCTGCACTTTCTCAACTTGCCGTTTTATCAGACCGGCAAAGTCGAGAAGGCCCCGATTGGGGAGGCGGATGTCACCATCATCGCCGACCTGCTGCGTAAGCTGAAACCATTCCAGATTTACGTCGCGGGGGATTTGTCGGATCCCCACGGGACACACCGGATGTGCGCGCAGGCGATTCTGAAATCGCTGCAGGTCGTCGCGGCCGAGGGAGTCATTCCCGAAGTCTGGCTCTACCGCGGCGCGTGGCATGAATACGAACCCCACGAGATCGAGCGGGCGGTGCCTCTCTCGCCCGAACTGGTCGACCGCAAGAAGCAGGCGATCTTCCGCCACGAGTCCCAGAAAGACGCGCCGCTGTTTCCAGGGGCAGACAAACGGGAATTTTGGGTGCGCGCCGAGGAACGGACCAAGCGGACAGCCGCTTTGTACAACCAGCTTGGTTTGCCCGAATACTACGCGCTCGAAGCGTTTGTGCGGTACAACGGACAATTGTAGCGGGACGAAGGAATTGTCCCGCCCTACCTGTCGCGAATCCGCACCCCATCGGACCGGCCATGCCCACGATCGCGCGCGTCTTCCATTTCTGCTTGGCGGTGACGTTCGGACTATCCGCCCGGGTTGTGCTGGCACAGGGTTATCCGCCGACCGAGGCGGCCGGAAAGATGACGCTCCCCGCGGGACTGTCGGCGACTCTTTTCGCCAGCGAGCCGGAGGTGAGGCAGCCGATCTTTTGCAAGTGCGATGATCGGGGGCGACTGTGGACGATTCAGTATCTGCAATACCCGAACCCCGCCGGCCTGAAGCGGGTGAAGGTAGATCGTTTCTCGCGCACAGTCTATGACCGGAAACCCGAACCGCCTCCGCACGGCCCGCGCGGTGCCGATCGGATCACGATTCTCGAGGACACCGACCAGGACGGGCGTGCTGACCTTGTGAAAGACTTCGTCAGCGGACTCAATCTGTGTACGGGTGTGGAATTCGGTTACGGGGGAGTGTTCGTGATTCAGGCTCCCTACCTGCTCTTCTACCCAGACCGCGACCGAGACGACATTCCCGATTCCGACCCCGAGGTGCTGCTCGACGGGTTCGGTCTCGAAGACGCCCAGTCGCTCGCCAATCATCTCACTTGGGGACCCGATGGCTGGCTGTATGGTCTGAATGGCAGCACCACCACCTGCAACATTCGGGGGATCGAATTCCAACAGGGAGTGTGGCGCTATCACCCCGTTTCCAAAGAGTTCGAACTCTTTTGCGAAGGGGGGGGCAACATCTTTGGACTCACGTTCGATCGCGACGGCCGGCTGTTCTACAGTGCCAACGGCGGTCTCTTCTGGCATGGTGTGCAGGGTGCCTATTACGAAAAGAACTTCGGCAAACATGGGCCACTGCACAATCTGTATGCTTATGGCCATTTGAAAAATGTCCCCCACCAGGGGGAGACCGGTCGTCCAAATACCGGAGCGACCATCTACCTGGGTGAAACATTTCCCACCGATTTCCGCGATGCGTTCTTGTGTGGCGATTTTCTCAGTCACACCTGTTCCTGGTGGCGGGTCTCCCCCAATGGATCCACGGTGTCGGCTAAACTCGGCGGGCTTCTGCTGAATTCGCACGATTCCTGGTTCGGTGCCACCGATGTTTGTCTGAGCCCCGACGGCGCGGTTTATGTCACCGACTTTCACGACCAGCGGACCGCGCACCCCGACCCCGATGCCAAGTGGGACACCTCCAACGGCAGGATTTATCGAATCCAGGCGACGGGGGCAAAACCCAAGGCGACTCCCGAACTCGCCACCCGTTCGACTTCCGAACTGGTCGAACTGCTCAAGCATCGCAACGGATGGCTGGCGCAACGCGCCCGTCGGCTGCTGGCGGAACAACACGACCCGCGGGCGATCCCGCCCCTTAAGGAACTTGCGCTGCGCGATGGGAATCCCGAGAACGCTCTGCAAGGGTTGTGGGGACTGCATGGTGTCGGCGGTCTGGATGAGACGACGGCGCTGGCGCTGCTCTCGCACGGATCTCAGCATGTGCGAAGCTGGACCGTGCGACTGTTGGGAGATTCGCGAAATGTGTCGGCGGAGGTCGCGCTGCGGTTCCGTGAACTTGCCGAGCGGGATGCCAGCCCCGTGGTGATCTGTCAACTGGCGGCGACCGCGCGCCGGCTTCCCGGGGAGATCGCGGTTCCAATCCTCGCCGGTCTGTTGACGCGGAACGACCTCGCCGACGATCCCTACATCCCCTGGATGATCTGGTGGGGAGTCGCGGATAAGGCAGTCTCCGACGCCAACCAGCTCGTGCCGTCGTTTCTGAATGAAGTGAGTTGGACGCTGCCACTGCTCAAGGAAAACCAGCCTCGGCTGATTCGGAGATTTGCCGCCGACGGGTCGGAGGCGGGTTACGCGGAATGCAGCGCACTGCTCCGCAACACTCCCGCTGGTGCCCGGCAACTCATGTTGCAGAATCTGTACCTGGGGCTGACAGAACGGGCGCGCGGATTGGGGGGAGTGGGCGTGGGGGGGTTATTTGACGCGGTCGCGGCTCCCCCAGGTTCCACGAAACCCGAAGAGTCGACGCGACGAAAATTCACTCCCGTCGCGGGGAAACTGTTGCAACAGATTCAGTCGGAATGGACTTCAAACCGTGACGACTCCCTAAGGCTTCGGCTTGCGCTGGAAGTCGGTCTCGACGGAGCGCGACACCACATCCAGTCCCGCCTGGTGCCAGGTGCCTCCGCCGACCGGTTGAAGGCGCTGCTCGCGATTCTGACCGAATACCCCGACGAGCAATGCGTACCGCAATTCCTGGAACTGCTGGACTCGCAATCGAAAGACGACGTGACCATTCCCCTATTGGGGGCGATGCTGCCATTTGTGGATGAGCGAATCACCGAACGGTTACTGGTCCATTACGCTGACCGGTCCGACGCGGTTCAATCGCGAATTCGCGACCTGCTGTTCAGCAAGCCGCAATCGACGCTGGCGTTTCTGGGTCGCGTCGGGGAGAAGCAGATCGCTCCCGCGTCGATTCCACTCGACCAACTTCGTCGGCTGGCGGTGTTTGAGAACGAACAGATCGACGCGCTGGTCCGCAGGCATTGGGGGAACATTCAACCGGGGACACCCGAAGAGAAACTCGCCGACATCCGCCGATTCACCAACGATCTGCGCGCGGGAACGGGGGACGCGGTCGCGGGGAAGGTGTTGTTCACCAAACACTGCGGCGAAAGCTGAAAGGTGCGGGGGGTGAACTCGGACCCGACATTTCGAATACGGTCAAAGGAGACCTCGTTTCGCTGCTGGCAAACATTGTGGACCCGAGTGCTGTCGTGCGGAAGGAGTTCTTGAGTTATGTCGTCGTCAACAAATCGGGGGGAGTGATATCGGGCCTGTTGGTGGAGGAAGACGCCGCCAGCGTGACACTCGCCGACGCCAAGAACAAACGGACCCGGATTTCGCGCGACCAGATCGACGAGTTGAAAGAGTCGCCGACGTCGATCATGCCGGAGCGGCTGTTGGAACAACTCTCGCCACAAGAGTTACGCGATCTGTTCGCGTACTTGCGGCAGTAACACTCGCGGCCCAGGCGGTGATTTCACGAACCGTCCATTCCAGGGATTCGTTATGTCGGCACACTACCCGTTGTTCGAAGTGCAGGGTTCACCGCGTGAACTGGGGAGGCAGCATGGCGAGCAGGCCGCGGCGCAGATTGCGGGATATCTGGAGTTTCTCGCGGAGTCGCTGAAACTGAGTCGCGAATCGCTTCGGCAGCGCGCTCTCCGGTTCCAGCCACTTTTCGAAACCCACTGCCCCGAATTGCTGGAGGAGGTGGTCGGCCTGGCGGAGGGGGCGCGACTCCCGTTGGCGGATGGATTGGTCGCCCAGATGCGCGGCGAACTGGCTCAGGTGACAGACGGTGCCTGCACGACATTCGCCATCGGTCGTGAAGGGACGAACCGCCCGACAACCTTGATCGGGCAGACGAGCGACAATCCCCCCGAATTGGAACGATTCGGTTACGTTCTGAAATTGAAGCCAACCGACAAGCCGGCGATTTTGATGTGGACGTTTGGAGGGATGCTGGGTTATCACGGCATGAATGAGCATGGCGTGGCGCACTTCGCGAACGCACTCGGGGGTGGTCCGGGCTGGAAATTCGCGTTGTCCCACTACCCTTTGAAGCGGCTGATCCTGGAACAGCGGTCGCTGGAGGGGGTGCTGCGACTGATGCGGGAGTTTCCGGTCTGTTCGAACGGCAATTACATGCTGGCGGACGGTTCCGGGGCGATTCTTGACGTTGAACTCACGAGTTGCGGCCCGTTTCTACCGGCAGGTTCCGAACGGTTTATCGTGCATTCGAACCACTTTTTGTGTCCGGAGTTCGCCGGCGACGCGAATTGGCGTCACAGTCTCCCCGACTCGTTCCCGCGACTCGACCGCATGCGGGAGTTGATCGCTGGGAAGTTCGATACCCTCGACATCGCCGACGTGCGGGAATTCCTCGCCGACCATGCGGGACATCCCGTCAGCATCTGCCGGCATTCGCACACCGGCCCGAATGGTCCGATGCTGGGATGCGATGGCAAGACGGTCGCGGCGATGATCGCGGAACCGGAGCGAAGGGAGTTCCACGTGGCTCTCGGCAATCCCTGTGAAAACCGGTTTATGACGTATTCTCTGTCCTGACGACGGGCCGGATCCGCGAGCGGTTAAAGTGACCGCCAACGATGTCGATCCGCAAACGGTATACGACTCCCGTGGAACGGAAGTCATCAAAGTAAAAACAAATTCTCTCGAACTATGGTATGCGAGAGTCACGGCGAAGAGGCGAAGCCCCGACGATGTCAAACTCATTTCGCGACGGACGGCT
>JAPLOC010000179.1:0-949 GCA_026692825.1 Planctomycetota bacterium
ACGACCGTACGTCCGTCCCTATTTTGTCGCGGATCAGCCGGACTGTCCCGGATCTGGTACTCTTGACGGGGAAAGACTCGTCCCGATATTCGCGAGGATTTGCGAATGGTCACGACATTTTCGTTGCTCCTGCCTCCAACTTCTCTCTGCCGATCAACGTACACTCCTTCAGCTCACCGCCCGCTCCACTTGTCGAAAGGAACTTGACTCATGCACACTGTCGCAACGATTGACCGACTTGTCGATCTGGTGGATCCGGCAGCCAATGTCATCCTGAATATGTCCCCCGCCGAGGCGCTTGCCCGCGTCGCCTCGGGGGATCCGGCCCAGGTCCGCGAAATCGACGGTCAGTTCGCCCTCGTCCACAAACAGGGACGCATCGTGAGGATGGCCCGCTCGATCGGTCGCCCTTTGCGGTACTTCATCGCGAAACGGGCCGAGGGGCCATGTCTGATCACCGCCGAGCGCATCGACGAAATCCATCGTTTTTTGCAAAGTGAAGGACTCGATGGACAGTTTCACCCTTCTTACAGCCGGATGGTGCCGGCTCACTACCTGACCGAGGTCGCGCTCGTCGGTTGCCCTGACCCCAATCCCACCTACACGCGGTTTTTCGCCCCCCAGCGCAACCGCCTGCCGGCCGATCCCGCCGCGATTGGCGCCGCGTATATCGGGGCGCTCGCGCAGGAACTGGACCGGTGGCTCGATCGCATCGACAAGCAATCGCCCATAGGGGTGATGTTCTCGGGAGGGATCGACAGCGGTGCCGTCTTTCTGACGTTGTATCACCGCCTGCTGACCCGGGGGGAAAACCTGGGCCGATTGAAAGCGTTCACGCTCTCGGTGGATGGTCGGGGCGAAGACGCTGCCCAGGCGCGGAAGTTTCTTGAGGCGCTTGATCTGGGGCTGTTTCTCGAAACGATCGAGGTTCCCGCCGACCAGTTGGATG
>JAPLOC010000179.1:964-6822 GCA_026692825.1 Planctomycetota bacterium
TGGATGTCCGCGCGACAATCCGCGTGATCGAGGATTACAAACCACTCGACGTGCAATCCGCCGCCGCCGGCCTGGCGCTCTGTCAGGGAATCCGTGCCCGTTATCCGGACTGGAAACACCTGATCGACGGCGATGGGGGTGACGAAAACCTCAAGGATTACCCGATCGAAGAGAATCCCGAACTGACGATTCGCAGCGTGTTGAACAACACGATGCTCTATCAGGAAGGCTGGGGCGTTGGGGCGATCAAGCACTCCCTCACCTACACCGGCGGTCAGTCGCGCGGACATGTCCGTACGTCGGCCCCCGCACGTGCTTTGGGGTTCGAAGGCTTCAGTCCCTTCGCTCTGCCGAATGTGATTGAAGTCGCTGAGGGGATCCCGTTTATCGAACTGACCGACTGGAAGCACGACCGCCTCTACGCTTTAAAGGGGGAAATCGTTCGGCTGGGAGTGGAATCGGTGACCGGCCTGACGATGCCCACGTTTCCGAAACGGCGATTCCAGCATGGTGCGGTCGAACCCGCCACATTCGACGCGCGGTTTGCCGGCACGCCGCTGGAGTACCGCAAGATCTTCCTGGAACAATACACCGCATAATTCGGCGACCCCTCCGGTCTTGGCGCACGTTCACCAGCGCGGGTATATTCAACCGCGTTGATGTGTCTTGTCCCCATCGGTTGTTCGCCACCGCATGCAGATTTCGCTCCGAATCCCACTGCTGGTTGTCGCGTTCTGTCTCGTCGGCTCGGTTTCCGCCGGTGCCGACGACACGGTGCGGCCGTTGAATTTCGAGAACGACATTCTGCCGATCCTGACGCGGTTCGGCTGTAATACGTCGGGATGTCACGGCAAAGCGGAGGGGCAGAACGGTTTCAAACTTTCGGTGTTCGGTTTCGACCCGCCGGGAGACTACCTCGCCCTGACTCAGGAGGGGCGGGGACGCCGGGTGGTCCCGACTCTTCCCGACCAGAGTCTGTTGTTGTCGAAAGCGTCGGGTGTTGTCCCCCACGGCGGGGGCGTGCGCATCGACCGCCAGAGTGAGTTTTACCAGACGCTGCGCGATTGGATCGAACGCGGGCTGCCGTTTGGCTCGCCCGATGATCCCCAGGTGGTCTCTATCGCCGTCGAACCCAAGGAACGACAACTCGCCGTTCAGTCAAAGCAACAGCTCACCGTGGCCGCCAAGTATTCAGACGGCCGGGTGGTCGATGTCACCCGGCTGACGAAGTTCCAATCAAACAACGAAGGGCTCGCCGCCGTCGATGACACGGGTCTGGTCACTGCGGGCGAAGTGCCCGGAGAAGTCGCCGTCATGGCCTCGTATATGGGGCAGGTTGACGTCTTCCGGGCACTGGTCCCCCGGTCCGAGCCAATCGCCAACTACCCGGAACTGCCGGAATTCAATTTTCTAGACGGACCGGTTTATCGCAAACTCCGCAAGCTCAACATTCTCCCCTCCGAGCCGGCATCAGACGCCGACTTTTTGCGGCGGGTCTATCTCGACGTGATCGGCACCCTTCCGACCGCAGAGGAGTCGCGACAGTTTCTGGCGGACGATCGAACCGACAAACGACGCCTGCTGGTGGACTCGTTGTTGGCTCGCCCCGAATATGCCGACTTTTGGGCCTTGAAGTGGGCCGACGTTTTGCGAGTCGATCGGCAGGCACTGGGCCATCGCCGCGCGTACGAGTATTACCAGTTTCTCCGCACCAGTGTCGCGACGAACAAGCCGTATGATCGCCTGTGTCGCGAGATCGTCGCGGCGCGGGGCCCGCTTTCCGAACAGCCGGGCGGCAGTTTCTACAAGGTTGTGACGAACCCGGGGACAATGGCGAGTACGTTGTCGCAGGTGTTTCTGGGAGTCCGGATCGAGTGCGCGCAGTGTCACCACCATCCCTTTGACCGCTGGAGCCAGACCGACTACCTCGGCATGCAGGCGCACTTCACTCAGATGGCATTCAAGACCGTCTCGGGCGGGGAAGTGCTGATTTCCAATCCCGGTGCGCCAGTCACTCATCCGCGTACCGGACAGGAGGTCTTCGCCCATCCGTTGGGTACCGAAAACCCGACAGGGAATCCGGCGGGGGACCGACGTCAATTGCTGGCCCAGTGGATGACCGCCGCCGACAATCCGTGGTTCGCCCGCAATTTCGTCAACCGCATGTGGGCGCATTTTATGGGGCGTGGTCTGGTGGAGCCGATCGACGACATGCGGCTTACCAACCCCCCTAGCAATCCCGAGTTGCTCGACGCGCTTGCCAAGAGCTTTGTGGAATCGAAATACGACGTCAAACAACTCGTACGGACGATCTGCGCCTCGCGGGTCTATCAGACGTCGTCGACGCCCAACGACACAAATCGCAAAGACGACCAGAATTACTCGCGGGCGCTACTCAAGCGGCCGTCGGCGGAGGTGCTGTTTGACGCCGTCTGTCAGGTGACTGGAGTCGAAGAGAAGTTCGCGGGGACGCCGGCCGGCTACCGCGCAGTGCAGTTGTGGGACAGCCAGGTGCCCCACTATTTCCTGAAACTGTTTGGCCGCCCCTCCCGGGTGACCTCGTGCGAATGTGAGCGGACGATTGAACCCAGTGTGGCGCAGGTGCTGCATGTCCTCAATTCGCCCGAGATTCAGGACAAGCTCTCGCATGACGGGGGACGGGTCGCGCAGTTGGCGCGGGATGTCTCGGACGATGGAGTCGTCGTCGATGAACTGTTCCTGACATTCTTTAGTCGCTATCCGTCGCTACAAGAGCGAACGGATTCGGCGGCGTACCTGAAGAAACGGCCGGAAAATCGCCGTGGTGCGGTCGAAGATCTGGCCTGGAGCCTGCTCAACACAGTCGAATTCGTGTTCAATCACTAAGGGAGAACCCGTCGATGGCGACAGCGAATCATTTTTGCGACCGGGTCACGCGTCGCGACGCGTTACGCGTCGGGTCGGCGAGCCTGTTTGGAGCGGGCTGGGGACTGGGTCAGCTTCTGTCTCAGCAGTCAATCGCCGCCGAAACGTCGGCTCCGAGCGATGTCTCGGTCATTTTCCTGTTCCTCAAAGGGGGCTTGTCGACGATCGACACCTGGGACATGAAGCCCAACGCCCCGAGCGAGTTTCGCGGGCCGTTTCAACCGATCGCCACCAACATTCCGGGGATCGAAGTTTGTGAACATCTGCCGATGCTCGCGGGGCAGATGGACAAGGTCTCGCTGATCCGCAATTTCGGTCACCGCAATTCCGATCACGGTCCCGCCGACCACTACATGCTGACCGGCTACCATCCGATTCCCGGCTTCAATCCGAACCTCAGTCCCAACAACCAACGGCCGGCGCACGGATCAATCATCTCCCGCAAACTCGGGCCGCGGGGCTCGGTTCCCCCTTACGTTTGTCTCCCCCGCATGCACGCCAGCGCGGGGCCGTCGTATCTGGGGGCCTCGGTCGCGCCGTTCGTGGTGGAAGCCGATCCCAACTCCCCCAGTTTCGCAGTCCCCGATCTGTTGCCACCACTTGTCGTCGATCCCGGTCGGTTTGAAAACCGCAAAGAACTGCTGGGGGTGGTGGACCGGTTTCAGAAATCGGGTGAGATCGCCGCCAATCGCGGTGCAAACGCGGTCAACACGTTTCAGCGCAAGGCGTTTGACCTGATGACCTCGTCGGCGACCAAGGCGGCTTTCGATATCTCCGCCGAGCCGGGCGAGATGCGCGACCGCTACGGTCGCAACTCGCTGGGACAAGCCTGCCTGATGGCTCGCCGACTGGTGGAAGCGGGGGTTCGCTGTGTGTCGATCGATCACACCAACTGGGACACCCACGACAACAACTTCAGCGTCCTGAAGAACGACTTGTTGCCTTTGCTCGATCGTGGCATGTCGACCCTGTTCGCCGACCTGTCCGAACGCGACATGTTGAAAAAGACCCTGGTTGTGGTGACGGGCGAATTTGGTCGCACGCCGCGAATCAACCAGAATTCCGGTCGCGATCACTGGGGACCTTCGTTCACCGTGGCGATGGGGGGCGGCGGGATTCAAGGCGGGCGGGTCGTGGGAAAATCGGATCCCCGTGCCGAAAAGCCGGACGGTCCCGCGTACGGGCCAGAGGAGCTGTCTTCGACGATGTTCCGTCTCCTGGGAGTCGATCCCAATGAAGAGTTCTATACGCCCGAAGGTCGTCCGGTGAAAATCGCGGCGAGCAATCGGGTGATTTCCGAGTTGCTGTAGGGGATCCGCGCGGCCCCTTTTCCGTCGTTCAACAGATGGTGCGATTCAATGCGACGGCACTTGACGTGGTGCGTTCTGCTGGTGGGATTCGTGGCGACCTCGGTGTTGGCCGACCCGCCGGCGGCCATGTACATCTTCCCGGCTGGCGGGCAGCGCGGAACGGAAGTCAAAGTCCGGGTCGGGGGGATGTATCTCCACGAGTCGGCTCCGTGGGAAGTACTGGGACCGGGAGTGACCGCGTCGCCGCGACTCGCTCAAACCGAGACGATCTGGTTTGAAGGACCGGTCATCCCGCTTCCCGATTCTCAACAGTCAGAAGATTATCCCAAAGACTATCTCGGAACGATTCAGATTGAACCCAACGCGACCGCGGCCGCTCGAGCCTGGCGCATTTGGACCGCCCAGGGAGCGACACCGGCGCGCACGTTTGTGCTGGGGGATCTGCCGGAAATTGTGGAAGAAGAGATCGACGGACGTCCCGTCGCGGTCCCTGTTGTCGCACCGATCACAATCAACGGACGGATTTTTCCCCGCGAAGATGTCGATGTCTGGTCGATCAACGCGAAACCAGGGGAATCATTCACCTGCACCGCTTTGGGGGCGAGCCTGGGTTCTCCCCTGGAAGTGAGGCTTGAGGTCCGCGATCCGAACGGTCTGGCGATCGCCGAGAGTAGTGCCGTCCCGCTGCCCGACTGCGATGCGTCGGTCCGCTTTGTCGCTCCGGTGGCGGGGAATTACTCGGTCCGAATTCACGACCTGCGATTCGGCGGTTTGCAGCATTACGTCTATCGATTGACGATCACGAATGGTCCGTATGTGGATCACCTCTTTCCGCTCGGCGGCCGTCGTGGCACCACGACCGAATTCCACCTGGCGGGCCAAAAGGTTCCCGACAAGCCGATTCCGCTACAACTTCCCGTGGAAGGTTCGCAGACTCAGGCGCAGTTTTCCCTGCCGAGTGGAAATTCCAATCGGGTCATCCTGGATCTCGACGAATTTCCTGAGATCGTCGAACGCCTGGATCGTCGGGGGACAGAGCCAGCGGCCACGCCGCAAGCTGTTCCGTTCGTCGCGAATGGGCGGATCGCTTCGCCGGGCGAGACCGATGTTTGGCCGGTCTCGCTGAAAAAGGGGGAAGTGATTCAACTGGAAACCCGCGCGGCCCGATTGGGGACACCCATTGATACGGTCATGTCGATCGCCGACGCGGCCGGGAAGGAACTTGCGCAGAACGACGACCTGGCGGGGGGCATCTCGGATTCCGCACTGGCGTTCACCGCGCCAGAAGAGGGCGTTTACTTGGTTCGTGTCACAGAGCGCGATCCTGACCGGGGCGGACCGACGTTCGCTTACCGATTGCGGGTGACGAGTGCCAGCCGACCCGACTTCCGGCTGTTCCTCACCGAAAACGCCGTCGCGCTCACGCGAGGCGGGGAAGTCAAGCTCAAGGTGCGAGTTGAGCGAACGGGCGGATACGCCGGCGAGATCATCCCGGAAATCATCGGGAATCTGGAAGGTGTGACCGTCACCGCCCCTCCGATCGCTGCCAATGTGAACGAGCTGCAGATCAGTTTGAAAACCGATGCGCTGGCCAAAGTCGCCGCAGGGCGACTGGAAGTGCGCGGGACGGCGCTGATCGGTGAT
>JAPLOC010000180.1:0-5762 GCA_026692825.1 Planctomycetota bacterium
GGAACTGGGTCTGTTCGATTGTCGCCACCAAGGTGCGGCGACTGAAAACCCGCCCCGACGACGGCATGCAGACGATCTACGGTGTCGGAGCACTGGTCGTGCTGCTGCATCTGATCCTGGGGGGAATCATCTGGGCGCTATTCGCAGTCCAACGCTCCGCGTAACGAGTTGTCCAAAACAGAATTGGTAGGGTTACGCAGTCGTTGGAGCCGTCGCGGTTTAAGGGATGAGTCAGCGGCCGTCACAACCCCTCACCGCATCAACTCGAACTCGATTGTGCCGTCCCATCGCCCGAATCATTCGCCTCGCGGTCGGCTTGGCGTCGGGCGCGCCAGGCGTGTAACTGAGCGCGAAACTCCGCTTCACGACCGCGTGGTACTGGCTCGTAGTACGCGCGATCAACCCCCAGGTAATCCTGCGGCGTCCAGCCCTCCGGAGCATCGTGCGGGTAGACGTAGTCGGTCCCGCGCCCCAGTTGTTTCGCGCCCGCGTAGTGGGCGTCACGGAGATGCATGGGGATTGGCAGCACACGCTGCGAGCGGACATCGTCGAGCGCTCTGTCGATCGCCACGATGGCGGCGTTTGATTTGGGGGCCATCGCGATATAGGTCGCCGCCTGAGTCAGCGGAATCCGGCATTCCGGCATTCCCAGGAACTCGGTCGCCTGGGCCGCCGCCTGTGCCAGGATGAGAGCCTGGGGGTCGGCGTTCCCCACATCTTCAGAGGCACAAATCACAATCCGCCGGGCGAGAAACCGCGGCTCTTCTCCCGCTTCCAGCATGCGGGCCAGCCAATAGACCGCCGCGTCAGGGTCGCTCCCCCGCATGCTTTTGATCAGCGCGCTGGCGGCGTCAAAGTGTTCGTCCCCCGTCGCGTCGTATTGGATTTGCTTTTTCTGAATCGACTCCTGGGCGCACTCCACATCAAACGACTGTCCGGTTCCAACTAACGACAAAACACCCACTTCCAGAGCCGACAGCGCCCGGCGGGCGTCGCCATCGGAAACGTCGGCCAAAAACGCAAGCGCGGCATCGTGAATGATTACCTTGTGGCCACCCAGTCCCCGTTCCGTATCGGTGACGGCGCGACCGAGCAGTTGTCGAATGTCGTCGGTTGAAAGCGGTTTGAATTCAAACACCCGACTGCGGCTGACGAGTGGCGAAACGAGCGAGAAGAACGGGTTCTGAGTGGTCGCCCCGACCAGCGTGACAATTCCCTCTTCCACATCGGGCAGCAGGACATCCTGTTGGGTTCGGTTGAAATGGTGGAGTTCATCGATGAACAGCACCGTTCGGCGGCCCCCCGATTCGACCCGGCCGCGGGCTTCGTCGAGCGCGGCGCGGACATCTTTCACACCGGCCGACGCGGCGTTCAGACGAGTGAATTGGGAACGGGTGTGCTGGGCGATGATCTCGGCGAGCGAGGTCTTCCCCGCACCGGGGGGACCATAAAAGATGACCGACCCGAGGCGGTCGGCCTGGAGCATCCGCCGCAACAGTTTGCCTTCGCCCAGAAAATGTTTCTGCCCGACAAATTCGTCGAGGGTGCGGGGCCGCATTCGGGCGGCCAGCGGTTTGGCCTGGAGCTTGGCCTGGGCTTCCTGCTTGTCGAACAGCCCGGCCATCAGTAGATCGCTTTCGGCACGAGGAGGAAGAATCGGCGTCAGATGCGTGGAGGGAAAACAACAACGGCTCGCGAGGCGAGCCGTTGCTGGAATCAAAAGCGACCTCCACCGCAATGCCGTTCGAGCCCTGTTGTTTGAACCCGCGTCGCAAGGTGGGAACCGGGAAACCGGGTTGTGTGAGCCGATGGGAGTCTGCGAGAGACTCCGACGGATTTACACGCGGCCAGCTTCGAAAGGCTCCCTGCGGATTGTTATAGGGTCAACAATTCCGAACCCGTGACGTACATGGCAGAGATCGACCAGATCTGTTGAGGATCAGGTGCGGGAATCGTAGCCAGGGTCCCGCGCGGAATCAACGGAGACAAATACACCCGCGTTCAGGCTTCTCACCTGAGTTCGTGTTGAGTCTTCAGGTGGCGATGTAACTACCGGAGATCAAGGCGTTGGGCAATAACTGGGGGGGACTCTGTCCCCCCAGCTTTGGTGCCACAGCGTCGCAATTACCGCAAGGCCGAGTGAGTTATCGCATCTGCCCCCTGGACTTGTTGCCACCGGACCGACGTTCGTGTAAATTGACCCGCAGGTGTTCAGACGCTCCTGGGTCAACGCGGTGGAGACTGGCCAATGGCCTCTCGGGGAAATCACTACGATTCGGCGTTTGAGGCGTATTTGCGGGAACGCAGAACGCCTTACGTCTCGGTCGATGAAAAACGGAGGGCGCTGTTGGAGCAGGCGTCGTTGAAATCGATGGATTTCATCGTCTATTCGCAGAAGACCCCCAATTTGCTGGTGGATGTGAAGGGTCGGCGATTTCCGTCAGGCGACGCCGACGCGGGGCACCGGTGGGAGAACTGGGCGACGGCCGAGGATTTGCCGGCGTTGCAACGGTGGCAGAGCGTGTTTGGCGTGGGCTTTCGCGCGGTGCTGGTTTTCGCGTACCATGTCGTCAGCGAAAAGCTCCATTCGGAGTTCGAAAACCTGTTCTCGTTCCGCGATGCGAACTACGCCTTTTACGGGGTGTGGGTCGATGACTACCAGCGGGAGATGCAGGTGCGGTCGGCGAGCTGGCAGACGGTGTCAGTTCCCAGCCGGGCGTTTCGTGAACTCCGCATGCCCATTTCCACGTTTTTGTNNGTCGCTAACCATGACCAGCCCCACTGCGGAACGAAGTCGACCGGCGAATCTCCCACTCCGGGCGGCATTGTGCCGGCGTCAGTTCGCGGTTGGAATCTCCACTCTGGTCGGCGCGGTTCTGGCGCTCGGCACGCGCGCTGTGCAGGCGGCTGACGCGTCGTGGTTGATTTTTGCGCAGCAGGGAGGCGTGGAACGGCAGGAGGGGGGCGGGAAGAGTTACGTGTTAGAAGCGGTGATCGTCGTTCTCTTTCTGGGACTGGCGCTGTTCGCGGTCTGTCGCTCGAGTCGACGTGTCTGAACGACCGGTTGTCATCACGGGAATCGGGCTGGTCACGCCGGCGGGACCAGATCGCGAATCCAGTTGGGCAGGAATACGCGGCGGACGGTCATTCACCCGGTGGCTCACCCCGACTCCCGGGGTATTGGGAAGCACAGCTTGGGTGGGGGCTCCCACAGACTGGGGAAATCCCCCAGTGTCTGGCGATCTCCTCGACGGGAACAGACTCGCGGGCGAAATTGCTGAGCCGTTGATCGAGCTGGCGTTGCGGGCGGCAACTGAAGCGGTCGCCGACGCCCGGCTCATCATCGATGCCAGCACACGTGATCGGATCGGTTCCGTTGTGGGAACGTCAAAAGGAGGCTGGCACGCGTTTCAACATGCCTGGGAGGCGACTTACCGTGGCCGTGAGTTTTCCAGCGGGGGGAGCAAAACTGATCCGTTCGCTCTCTTCCTTCCGGACACTCCCGCGCGGCGGGTGGCGGCACGGTTGGATTTGCGTGGTCCCTGTCTGTGTCCCGTGGCTGCCTGCGCCACCGGGCTGATCAGTATCGCCCGGGGGGCCGACCTGATCGCGCAGGGGCGCTGCGACGCGGTCCTGGCAGGAAGTGTCGACGCCTCACTGGTTGAGATCGTCCAGGGATCATTTCGCCGACTGGGGGTGTTGGCGCGCCCGGGTGAAGACGGGTCGCGTGCTTGTCGACCGTTCGACCGCGACCGGGATGGCTTCGTGGTGGGAGAGGGAGGGGCGGTGCTGGTGTTGGAGTCGGCGGACCGGGCTCGCGCCCGCGGCGCGAAGATCTACGCCACCTGGCTGGCCGCCGGTGTCGCCAGCGAAGCGACCCATCTTGCCCGGTTGAATGAAGATCCCACCGACCTCGCGCGACTCATCACGCGGACGCTTCAAATTGCGGATGTTGCCACGAGCGAGATTGATTATGTCAACTATCACGGGACGGGAACCCGCCCAAACGATCGGCTCGAAACCGCCGCGATCCGTCGCTCGCTCGGTCCTGTGGCGTCACAGATTCCCGGATCGAGTTTGAAAGGATCGATTGGTCACTTATTAGGAGGAGCGGGAAGCGTGGAGCTGGCGACCACACTCCTCGCAATGCGCGATGGAATCGTCCCCCCAACGGTCAACCTTGAGCATCCCGACGCCGAGTGCGACCTCGATTACACGCCGCGAATCGCCCATCCGGCGCGCATAGAAACCGCGCTCAAACTTTCCTTGGGATTTGGCGGTCACCTCGCCTGCGCGGTGTTGCGGCGCGGCGATATTTCCCGCGTCGTCACCTAGGCGATCCGCTTGGATTTCACCCCAGGATGATGGCTTTGCCTCTTCGCCGAACTTGGGACAAAGAATAAGAGTAGCCGACTGGTAAGAGAGGCGCTCGCCCGGGATGGTTGCATTCCAACCCGGCTCCCTTTCCAGTCGGCATACTCTTCAAAGGCTCGAATCAATCTCGCTCTGGTTTCTCCGGCAGAGCGAGGCTGATTCTCACCGCTTCGCGAAAGAAGTAAAAAGCAATCGGCGTGCCATTCGTCGCACTCCTGACGTGAAAATTTCGAAAGCCCTGATTTCTCGCGAGTTTTCGAGGGTTTTCTGAATGCCGACGGTCTCGGATTGAGTGCCAGTCCCCAGACATTGCCCCATTCCATGGCACTTCACCCCGATGTCTGCTCAAATCGAGGGCTACCGGATTTACGCTGCCGAACTGCCTTCCGGCGCAATGGCGGCAATCTTCTTCGATCACCGCACTCATTCTTCATTTTGGGTTCGCCATGACAATTCGCTCATTCGCCTGGGTCGTTCTGTTCAGCCTGTTGGCGACCCCACTTTGCGCCGCCCCCCCGATCCCCCACGCACAGGACAAACCCCCCGGTCCCGCCCTCTCTCCGACCGAAGCGCTCGCCCATATGAAAGTCCCCCCGGGCTTTTCGGTTGAGCTGGTCGCCAGTGAGCCCGATTTGGTCAACCCGGTCGCGATGTGCTTTGACGAACAGGGACGCATCTGGGTTTGTGAAAGTGTCGAGTATCCCCGTCGATCCCCCGGCAAGGGAAAAGATCGCATCAAGGTCTTCGAAGACACGGACCACGATGGCAAAGCCGACAAGGTCACGCTGTTCGCCGACGGACTCAACATCCCTTCGGGTATCGCGGTTGGCCATGGCGGAGTCTGGGTCGCGAATTCTCCCGACATCCTCTTCATGCAGGATTTCGATGGGGACTTGAAAGTCGACAAGACAGAAGTTGTTGTCACCGGTTTCGGTCGTTCCGATACACATGAGTTGCCCAATTCACTGGTATGGGGTCCCGATGGCTGGCTCTACGGTTTGAACGGCGTCTTTAACGAGAGCCGGGTGAAATACCGGGGGAAAGAACATGTCTTCACGTGCGCGATGTTCCGCATACATCCCCGCACTCGGGATTTTGAACTGTTCGCCGAGGGAACCAGCAATCCCTGGGGGATCGCGTTCGATCACGAAGGGAGCGCCTTCGTGTCGGCCTGCGTGATCGACCACTTCTGGCATATCGTGCAGTCGGGGTATTACCACAGGCAGGGTGGCCCCTATCCGCCACACACCTGGAAGATCGAATCGATCGTCAAACACAAACACCAGAAAGCCGCCTATTGCGGCTTGACCTTCTTTGACAGCGACGCGTATCCCCCCGCGTATCGAGGCAAGATGTACATGGGAAACATTCACGGCAATTGCGTGAAC